>CALKUW010000242.1 GCA_937996585.1 uncultured Flavobacteriales bacterium | reverse complement strand
TGGATTGCGACGGCAACTGCCTGAACGATGCCGACGAAGACGGCATCTGTGATGAGGACGAGATTGCGGGTTGTACTGACGCTTCCGCATGCAACTTTGATGCTGCGGCTACCGATGACGACAGCTCCTGCACCTACGCCGAGGCCGGGTTGGATTGCGACGGCAACTGCCTGAACGATGCCGACGAAGACGGGATCTGTGACGAGGACGAGGTCCTCGGCTGCCAGGACGAGACAGCGTGCAATTACGACAGCACGGCAACCGATGCCGGCGACTGCACCTTCGCCGACCCCGGTCTGGATTGTGACGGCAACTGCCTCAACGATGCCGACGAAGACGGGATCTGCGATGAAAACGAGATTGCGGGCTGTACTGACGCTTCCGCCTGCAACTTTGATGCGGCAGCCACCGATGACGACAGTTCCTGCACCTTCGCCGAAGCCGGCCTGGATTGTGATGGCAACTGCCTCAACGATGCCGATGGCGATGGTGTCTGCGACGAGAATGAGATCGCAGGTTGTACCGATGCCACCGCTTGCAACTTCGATGCGGCAGCCACCGACGACAACAACTCCTGCACCTTCGCCGAAGCCGGCCTGGATTGTGATGGCAACTGCTTGAACGATGCCGATGGCGACCTCATTTGTGATGAGGACGAGATCGCAGGTTGTACCGATGCCACCGCTTGCAACTTCGATGCGGCAGCCACCGACGACAACAACTCCTGCACCTTCGCCGAAGCCGGTTTGGATTGTGACGGCAACTGCCTCAACGATGCCGACGAAGACGGGATCTGCGACGAGGACGAGGTCCTCGGCTGCCAGGACGAGACAGCGTGCAACTACGACAGCACGGCAACCGACGCCGGCGACTGCACCTTCGCCGACCCCGGCCTCGACTGTGACGGCGCGTGCTTGAACGATGCCGATGGCGACCTCATTTGTGATGAGGACGAGATCCCCGGTTGTACCGATGCCACCGCATGCAACTACGATGAAGCTGCGACCGACGACGACACCAGCTGTGACTACACGAGCTGTGCGGGATGCACGACTGAAGGTGCATGCAACTACGACGCCGACGCCACGCTGGATGATGGCAGTTGCACCTACCCTGCGGAGGATTACCTCGATTGCAATGGTGCATGCCTGAATGACGCCGACGGCGACGGAATCTGCGATGAAAACGAGATCGCCGGTTGTACCGACGCTTCAGCATGCAACTACGATGCGGCGGCTACGGATGATGACGCATCCTGCACCTTCCCCACGTCCGACTTTGTGGACTGTGCGGGCAACTGCTTCAATGACGCCGACGAAGACGGCATCTGCGACGAGGACGAGGTGCAGGGTTGTACCGATGAGGAGGCCTGCAACTATGATGCGACGGCAACCGAGGATGACGGCAACTGCACCTACCCTGCCGCCGCCAACGTCGATTGCGAAGGCAACTGCCTCAATGACGTGGATGCCGATGGTGTCTGCGACGAGCTCGACCAGTGTACCGACCTCGGCGCGTGCAACTTCGCCGATGGCAACGTAGCCTGCCTCTACCTGGACTTCTGCGGCGAGTGTGGTGGCGACGGCCCCGCCCCCGGATTCAACTGCGATGGCACCCTCATTTCCGACAGCTGTGACATCGCCTGCATCGTACCCAGTGCTTCGCTCGACACCGTGGTGCTCAGCTGCTTCGCCGACCTCCAGAACATCACCTGCAATCCGGACCTGACCGCCTTCAACAACTGCTCCCAGGAGCAGGACATCACCGTTTCCTGCAATCCGCAGATTGGCGAACGTGAATTGCGCAGCACCTGCATCGCTTCGACCGCCAACGGCATCGGCGACGACGGAGCCATCGTGCTGTTCGGCATCTCCATGTACGGTGTTGAATCGACCTACTACGTACCCAGTGGGGAAGGATTGACCTTTGAAGAGTTCGCCTTCAGCAACACGGCCTCCCTCTCGGGAACGGTCGAAGGTGTGACCAACCCGAACGAGAAGTGGCAGGTCTACATCGAGTTCGAGAATGGCGTGACCGGAGCGGATTGGCCCGGTGGGTTCAAGACCGCCATGACCTGCACGCCCACGCCGGACATCACCGATGCGTGGAACATCTACACCCTCAAGGGAGACCAGAGCTTCCTCGTGGGTCAGGGTGACCTCGATGGCAGCTTGCTCGCCCTCAACCACGCCCCGTCGAACCAATACTTCGGATTCCAGGTGGGTGAGATGGCCAACGACCGCAACTGTAACTACGGTGCAGGTGGATGGTTTGGTTGGGAGGGCTATTTGTGGGATCCCAGCATGGAGGTCAGTGGCGCCAATGGTGACGTGCTCGTCGACCTCGAATGCACAGAATCGGCCAACCAAAACAGCCTGAGCTGCAACCAGACGGCTTCACTGCTCTACACCTTCGTAGACCCCAACTGCAGCAACATCTCCCAGATGGAGCAGGTCTTCGTCTACGATGACAATGAGGCTCCGACCTTCAACGATGCCCCGGCCGACACGGTGGTCTACTGTGGAGCGGATCTGCCCGCCCTGGAAACGTTGACCGCAGAGGACAACTGCCCGGGATCGGAAATCACCGTCAGCTTCAACGGTCAGGCCCTGCTCGATTCACTCGCACCTGGTTGCTACACCCTGGAGCGCAGTTGGATGGCCTCGGATGACTGCGGAAATCAGGCCTTCCATTTCCAGACCATCCAGGTCGTGGACACCGTCGCTCCGGTCATCACCGGTGGTGAGAACGGGTTTGGCGAATGTGGCGCGGACAATGCCGTCGCCCTGAGTGCCTGGCTCGCCAGCCGAGGCGGTGCCGAAGCCACCGACGATTGTGGTGAAGTCTCGTGGAGTGGCCCCTTCATGTCCGGCATGGATTCGGGGTGCGGATCCACGGGGTCCACCACCTACACCTTCACGGCGACGGATGCCTGTGGCAACAGCTCTTCCATCGACCTGTCCTTCGAAATCGTCGACACCACACCGCCGGCAGTCACGGGATTGAACGACATCGCCGTTGCTTGTGCCGATTACGACGAAAACGCCCTCTACAACATCGAGGCCACCGACGCCTGCAGCAGTGCCGACGAGCTTGACATCGTCATCGACTCGGCAGTGGTCACCACGGGCGGCTGCGGATTCAACATGTTCCGCTACTACTCCGTGACGGACGCTTGTGACAACGTGACCTACTTCGAGCAATCGGTGTCGCTCTACGACTCCATTCCTCCGGTCATCACAATCACCAGCTGCCCCGATTCCGCGCTGCTCGAGGTGGACGACCTCTGCGCTGCGGACACGTCCGTTGCCGCACTGGGCGCCCTCGAGATTTCGGTGAGCGACAACTGCGACGACGCGCCGGTCGAAACGATCACGCACGAAGACGTGGTCACATCGGATTGTGCGGGTCACATGCTCATCGAGCGGACGTGGACGGCCATCGCCGTCGACAACTGCGACCGCGCCGATACAGTGTCTTGCGTCCAGATCATCGAGGTTCTTGACCTTGTCGGGCCCACGCTGGAGATCTCCTGCCCGGACAGCGCGCTGGTCGCCAAGGACGAAAACTGCGGAGCGGACACGTCTCCGTCGGCCCTCGGTACGCCCGCCATCCTGACAGAGGACCTGTGTGGTGGAGCCGTTGTCATCGATACGGCATATGCCGATGCGGACACCCTCGACCTGTGCATTGGCCACTACGCCTTCACCCGGACGTGGACCATCACGGCGACCGACGAATGCGGCAATGCGACCATCGCCGAATGCGCGCAGCACATTGAAGTGGAGGACCAGACCGCTCCCCTCATCGCCATCGAGGACACGGTCACCATGGCGTGCGACCTCTTCATGGAGACGGAACTCTACGGCGTCTCCGCCGCGGACAACTGCAGTGCGGCCGAGCTGGCCATCGACAGCCAGACGGCAGGCGAACTCTCCTGTGCCGGCAGCTACCTGCGGACCATCAGCGCCACGGACAGCTGCGGCAACGTGTCCACGGCCGAGCAGGTCATCATCCTGACCGACGAGGAGGCCCCGGTGCTGTCCATCACCTGCCCGGCGGATACGCTGCTCACGGTGGACGCCCTCTGCGAGGCGGACACCTCTGCGGCCAACCTGTCGTTTGCGACGGCGGAAGCCTCCGACAACTGCGGCACGCCCGGGGTGATCGTCACTTACGCCGATGCCGTGGAAACGCCCTGCAACGGCAGCATGGTCATCGTCCGGACCTGGTCCGCCACGGCGACCGATGCCTGCTCGAATGCCACGACCGTGACCTGTTCGCAGACCATCACGGTGAACGACGTCAGCAAGCCTGCTCTCAGCATCGAATGCCCGTCCGATACCACGGTTTATGCGGATGCAGAATGTGCCGTTGCAGTTGGGCTCGAGGATGTAAGCCTGCCGGGCATCACGGTATCCGACAACTGTGATTCCGCGCCGGGCCTCGACATCTCCTTCGTCGATTCGGACACCAACACCACGTGCCTCGGCAACTACAGCTTCACCCGTACCTGGACGGTGACCGCCACCGATGACTGCGACAACGACTCGACCGTCACCTGCTCGCACACGGTGAGCGTGGAGGATACGCTGGCTCCAATCGTCACCGCCGACATCGAAGTGACCATGGACTGCAGCGTTTTCCATGAGGATTCCCTCTATGCCATCACCGCGACGGACAACTGCAGTGGTGCGGCCATCGCCATTTCCTCGAACCTCGAGTTCAGCGGTGCTTGCGCCGGCACGTATGACCGGACCTACACCATCACAGACTCTTGCGGAAACAGCACGACGGTCGACCAGTTGATCCATTTGACGGACAGCATCGCCCCCGAGGTCGAAATCACCTGCCCAGCCGGAGACACCCTGCTGGTCGACCTGAACTGCCTGGCGGATACGAGCGTGACCAACCTCGGTATGGCGGAAGCCACCTGCTCGGACAACTGCGACAACGAGCCGGAGACCACGATCACCTACAGCGATGTCCTGACACCCCTGTGCGTTGGAAACACGCTGCTCGAGCGGACCTGGATGGCCGTCGGTGAGGACCACTGCGGCAATACGGACACCGCCACCTGCGTGCAGACCGTCCTTCTGCAGGACCTCATCGCACCCGAACTGACATTGACCTGTCCCGATACCGCTACCGTTTCGCTCGACGCCTTCTGTGAGGCGGAAGCCCCCGCTTCCACCACGGGCGAACCGTCAATCGAGACGAGCGACAACTGCGATGGCCCTGTCGCCACGTCCTCGAGCTACGTGGACAGCGATACCGTCTCCACGTGTGGAAACGCCTTCAACTTCACCCGGACCTGGACGGTCACGGCCACGGACAGCTGCGGCAACACCGCCGAGGCCTCCTGCACCCAGCTGATCCAGGTGGTGGACGACACGGCCCCGGATTGGTCCGGCGCCCTGCTTTACACCTATGCAGCCTGTGACGACCTTTCCGACCCGACGGATCCAACCCAGGTGCCCATAGGCGCGGTGGACAACTGCGATGATGCCCTCGACTACAGCATCACCGCCCAATTCTTCTCCGGTGGATGCCCGGGTTCATGGGAGCGCATCTGGACTGCCACGGATGACTGCGGCAACAGCAGTTCCATCAGCCAGTTCGTGGTCCTGTTCGACATGACGGCACCTGTGCTCGAATGTCCGGACGACACTACTCTGCACCTGGATGCGGCGTGCGCCGCCAACCTCGCCGACAGCCTGACCGGAACGGCCACGGCCTCCGACAACTGCAGCGCGGTCGAGGACATCGAGATCACCTACACGGACAGCCTGGCCGGCATCGACTGTGCCGGTGACGATGACACGCCGGAAGGCAGCCGCACCATCCTGCGGACCTTCTCCGCCATGGACAACTGCGAGAACGTGACGGAATGCGTGCAGACCATCACCCTTCTCGACACCCTCGCCCCGGTCGGCACCGTCACGGGCGATACGATCGCCTGCGAGCTGTACGATGCCGCAGCGGAGTATGGGTCGGCCAGCGGCACGGACAACTGCGACTCCGACGTGGCCTACACCTGGGCGGAAGACAGCGTCCTGCTCGGCAGCTGTGAAGGCAGTTACGAAGTTCACAGGCTCTACACCTTCGTGGATGACTGCGGCAACGCTTCCGAGGTGATGCAGACCCTCGTGGTGGTCGATGAGACCGCCCCGGTCATCACTGGTGACATGGTCGTCATCGTGGCCTGCCAGAACTACGAAGAGGATGCCCTCGTGCCCTACATCACGGCCACGGACAACTGTGGCGAGGTCACCATTGCCATCACCGACATGCCGTTCAGCGGCGGATGCGTCCAACCGGCGGCCACGTTCATGCGGGAATACATCGTCAGCGACGACTGCGGCAACACGGCCACGTTCAGCCAGTTCGTGGAACTGGTCGATACCATCCCGCCGACACTGCTGGTGAACTGTCCCGACAGCGTTGAATTGTTCAGCGATGCGGCGTGCGACGTGGACACCGACACCAGCGTGACGGGCATGCCGGACATCACCGCATTCGACAACTGCTGCGTGGACATCGAACTGACCACCACCTTCGAGGACGGTCCGGCCGACACCCTGTGCCTCGGCTCGTACACCTTCACCCGCACCTTCACGGTGACAGCGGAGGACGATTGCTTCAACACCACCACCGAGACCTGCACGCAGGTGATCACGGTAACGGATTCCCTGCCCCCCACACTGCTCTGCCCTGAGAACCTGACGGTGGAGTGCGACGGTGCAGGCAATGAAGCGGAGTGGACGGCATGGCTGGCTTCTGCCGAAGCCACCGACGGCTGCAGCGAAGCGGTCATCGACACGGTGGTCCTCGAGACGGACAGCTGTGGTCCGACCCTCGAACGCCTTGTGACCTTCACCGCGACGGACGCCTGCAACAATGCGACGTCCTGCTCGGCCACCTTCACCATTGTCGACACCACGGCCCCCGAGGTCGAGCCCGCCTCCGACCTTACGGTCCAGTGCGACGGTGAATTCAACGATGCGGACCTCGATGGCTGGTTGCTCAACAACGGTGGCGCCACGGCCTCAGACAGCTGCTCGGGTGACGTCACCTGGTCCAACAACTTCGACGCCGTCGGCTTGACACCGGGCTGCGGTGCGACGGGCAGTGCCACGGTGACCTTCACTGCCACCGATGCCTGCGGCAACGCGGATTCGACAACGGCGACGTTCACCATCATCGACACCATCGCCCCGGTCTTCGCCGACACGGGTTATGTATTCAGCATTGCCTGTGACCTCTACGAGGAGGATGCGCTCTACGTGGTGACCGCAGAAGACGAATGTGGAATCAGCGTCATCACGGTTGAAAGCAACCTCGAGGGAAGTGGCCCCTGCCCCGGCAGCTGGATCCGCACCTACCTCGCGACGGACGCCTGTGAGAACACCAGCACGTTTACACAGACCATCAACCTCATCGATACGGTCGCACCCACCTTCGACTTCGTGCCGGAGGACTACACCGCCCTGTGCAGTGAGGAGCACCCGCTCGAGATGGCCACGGCCTCGGACAATTGCACCGACAGCGTCGAAGTGTCCGTGGTGGCCGACACCACGGCCGGCGACTGTCCGCAGGCCTACACCGTCACGCGCACCTTCACGGCGGAGGATGCCTGCGGCCTCACCACGGAAGCCACCCAGGTCATCACCATCATCGACACGGTAGCGCCCACCTTCGTGGAGGCGCTGCCGGGTGACACCACCGTGAACTGCCATGACGTTCCCGCAGCGGACGTCCTGACGGCAACCGACCTCTGCCAGGAAGTCCTCGTGGTCTTCACGGAGGACACGACGGCTGGCGATTGCCCGCAGCAGTACACCTTGACCCGTACGTGGACCACGGCGGATGACTGCGCCAACGAAAGCGTCCACGTACAGACCGTGACGGTCCAGGATACGATCGCCCCGGCCTTCGACACCCCGGCCGGCGACCTGACCGTGGAGTGCGACGGAGCCGGCAATACCGGCGCCTATGACGCGTGGGTCGACAGCCTGGCGGGAGCCGCGGCCAGCGACCTTTGTGGCATGGTCGATTGGAACCACGCTGTCGACACGGTCATCCCGGCCTGCGAAGGTGCGGTGGCTACGACCATCGTGACGTTCACGGCAATGGACGAATGCGGCAATGCCAGCAGCACGACCGCCGCGTTCATCATCGAGGACACCACGGCTCCGACGGCGGCAGCGGACAGCCTCTTCATGGTCATGTGCGCCGACTACAATGATTCGACGGCTTATGCCCTGACGACCTTCGACGGCTGCAGTGATGTCAATGTCGACATCGCGGATGAGCCCATGGCGGAAGGCCCCTGCGCCGGTGCCTTCGAGCGGACCTACACGGTCAGCGATGCTTGCGGCAACGATACGGTCCTGACCCAGATCGTCCACCTCTACGACAGCATCGCACCGGTCTTCACGCATGTGCCGGCCGACACGACACTGCTCTGCAACGAGGCTTGGAACCTCGACAGCCTCGGCACGGCCATGGCGGAAGACAACTGCCTGGGCTCCGTGACGATCAGCTATTCCGATTCGGTCATCGCTGCGGACAGCCTCGACGTGGATTGCTATGTGGTCGACCGCCTCTGGACGGCGACCGACGTGTGCGGCAACGAGAAGAGCGTCACGCAGACAATCACCATTGCGGACACCCTCGCTCCGATGCTGACCATCGTCTATCCTGCCGACGTGACACTGGTCGCGGATGAGAATTGCGCAGTGGATTCCGATCCTACGGCGACGGGATCACCGCTGGCCAATGCGGATGACAACTGCGACCTGGAAGTGACCATCGACATTGCTTCGACGGACAGCATCGCCCCCACCTGTGGTGGCGCATATGAACTCCACCGCCTGTGGACCATCCAGGCCGAAGACAACTGCGGCAACATCACGACCGAGATGGCCACGCAGCTGATCGAGGTGCTTGATGAAGGAGACCCGGCCCTGACGGCGGAGGCCCCTGCAGACCAGACCATCCTGCAAACGGCGGATTGCGACGTCTACCTCGGCACCGATTCCCTCGGAGTCCCCTCCCATGAGGTCTTCGATGCCTGCGACACCAATGTGACCGTGGATGTGACACTGAGCGACAGTGAAGCGGTCTACACATGCGCTACAGAGGACAGCCTCGCGGAAGGCGATTACCACTTCACGCGGACCTTCACGCTCATCGCCACGGATGCCTGCGGCAATGCAGACACGGTCGAGGTGTCCCAGATGATCCATGTGCTCGATCAAATCGCGCCCCAATTCACGGGTACCTGTGACATCGAGAACGGCTCGAGCATCGCGGCCTGCTGCGAGGACCACAATGGCATCGTCAACATTCCCGATGCCTGCGAGGTCTCCTTCACCGACAACTGTGACACAGAGGTCGATCTGACGTTCACGGAGTCCACCAATGGGGACTACGCGCCCAATGACAGCGTCACGCGATACTGCACCTCCGTCGTACCGGAAGCCTTCGAGGATGGCGAGACCTGCAATGGCCTCGACCCCCACAGCCTCCGACTGTTCAACCTGCCCAGCGGTGGTTCAGAGTATTACGTGGCCACCTCGCCCGGCAGCATCGAGCACCGCCCCGATTCGACCTGGGTGCTGACGCAGAGCGTCATGGCCCTTGACGGTTCCGGAGGAGGATGGGACATCGAGGTGACCTACAGCGCCCCCATGACCTGGGACGAGTGGAGCAATCAGGATATCCCGACGAGCTTCAAGCGCGACTGTGGCGACATCATCGATGACCACGAGAACTGGGAGTACCGCATCATGCTGAGCGGCAGCCTGATCGGTACGGACAACTACGAGGGCAACACGTTCTCGCTGATGCACTCCCCTGCCAACCAGTACTACGCCTTCCAGCTCGGCCTGGGTGCCAACAACATGAACAACAACTTCGGCTACAGTGGCTGGTTCACCTATTCCGGAACATTCAATGGCATCCCGACCATGGGCTCCGGCGACCTGTTCGGCGACATGGACTGCTGCCTGCCCTGGAGCATCGACCGTACCTACCTGCTGGTCGATGACTGCGGGAACAGCACCACGTTCCAGTACGCGGTGGATGTCAATGGAGGCGAATGCCTTGGCGATGGTGATGCTGAAGTTTCCGGCAACGGTGGCACCGATCACACGCCGGGACTGCTCGGAGGCGCTGGCGACCTCACGGTCGGAAAGACACCCATCCGCGTCACCAACCTCCAGCCGAACCCGACCAACGATTGGAGCCAACTCGGCTTCGAGGTCACAAGCAACATGCGTGTGACCATCACCATGTTCACCATGGATGGTGTGCTGGTGACCCAATTGTTCGACGGCATTGCGGGACCGGGCGTCAACCATTCGCTCGACATCCCCGCCGATGAATTGCAAAGCGGCATGTACCAGATCAAGCTGTCCAACAGCGACTACATGATCGTCAAAAAGCTCCTGGTGACTGAGTGATCAAAAGCCGGGAGGCGAACCAAATCACCTGTCGGAATGCCGTCCCCCCGGGGACGGCATTTCCCTTATATGGGGGTGTTCAATCGTGGATAAGTATCGTCAGTCAAATTCGTAACCGTTCTGTGATTTTTGGGAATTATGGGTGAATTTGTTCCTCTCGAAAGAGACCAACACACCAAGTATATCTGCCTCATGCGATTCCGTATTGCTGGCCTCATCATGGGCCTTTTCCTCTCATTCACCACCCAAGCCCAAACGTATGGACTGGAGGTGGAAGTCGTTTCCGAAAACATCGGTCCGCTCATTGGTGCCCTCGGGGTCACGGACCTCACGGGCTTCAGCTGCACCCGGGTGTACGTCACCATGGAGAATGCCGACGACTTCATGTCCTCGGTTTCCGGTGACGTCAACAACCCCACCATCGTCAACACCACAGGCGCATTCTACCACGCCGTCCTGGGCGCCGCCACGCCCAGCGGCATCAACAGCCTGTTGTTTCCGGTCTACCCTGACCTTGCCTACGACAGTTGGGTGACCATCGGCTTGGAAGGTGTGCCCGATGCGCTTGCAGGTGAAGCCGCTCCTTCCACCGTACAGGCTACGGCCAACCCCTGGACAACCATCTTCGATCCTGGTGGCGGACTTCCAGGCCAGTCCTTCGCCATCGATGACCCGATCGGAGGTGCTTGGTATGCCCTGAATGGAGACGCCAACGGTGTGGCTGGCGCGGACCTCAAGGTGCTCGTTGCCCAGTTCACCACGAATGGTGAGCTCGACGGTCAGCTGTACTGCCAGATCTTCATCAATGGAGACGGTCAGAACGAGTTGCTCGTCAACGGAAACCGCCCCACCTACTACTTCGGTGCGACGGACCTTCCAGGATGTACGGATGCTACAGCCTGCAACTACGACCCGAATGCAACCGCCGATGACGGAAGCTGTGACTTCAGCTGTTACGGTTGTACCGATTCCGGTGCGTGCAACTATGACGGCGGAGCCACCATTGACGATGGCAGCTGCGACTTCAGCTGCTACGGCTGCACCGACTCCGGTGCGTGCAATTATGACGGCGGGGCCACCATCGACGATGGCAGCTGCGACTTCAGCTGCTACGGTTGCACGGATGCCGCGGCCTGCAACTATGACGCGGGTGCGACCCTTGACGATGGCAGCTGCGACTTCAGCTGCTACGGTTGTACTGATGCCACGGCCTGCAACTATGACGGCGGCGCCTCCTTGGACGACGGCAGCTGCGACTTCAGCTGCTACGGTTGTACTGATGCCACGGCCTGCAACTACGACGCCGGAGCCACCATCGACGACGCGAGCTGTGACTTCTCCTGCTACGGTTGTACCGACGCCGGCGCATGCAACTACGATGCGGGCGCCACCCTTGACGACGGCTCATGCGACTTCTCCTGCTATGGTTGTACCGACGCAGGCGCATGCAACTACGACGCGGACGCCACCCTGGACGACGGGTCCTGTGAATCGGACAGTTGTGCCGGTTGTACCGACGAAAGTGCATGCAACTACGACCCCTCGGCCACCATTGATGACGGCTCCTGTGAATCGAGCAGCTGCGCCGGATGTACCGATGCAGCAGCCTGCAACTACGATTCAGATGCCACGATCGACGATGGGTCCTGTGAGTCCACGAGCTGTGCCGGTTGTACCGACGCCGAGGCCTGCAATTACGACGACACCGCGACCATCGATGACGGCTCCTGCACCTACCCGGCAGATGACAACCTCGACTGTGATGGCAACTGCCTGAACGACTTCAATGAGAATGGCATCTGTGATGAGGATGAGAGCTTCGGCTGCACCGACCCGGAGGCCTGCAACTACGACGCCGATGCCGACAGCGACAACGGTTCCTGCACCTATCCGAATGAGGAGTACCTCGACTGCGACGGCAACTGCCTCAATGATGCCGATGGTGACGGTATCTGTGACGAGCTCGAGGTGGGCGGCTGCACCGATGCAGGTGCCTGCAACTACGACGCTGACGCCACGGACGACGACGGCTCATGCGAATTCGAGAGCTGCGCGGGATGCACTGACGCCGGTGCATGCAACTACGATGGCGGTGCCACGATCGACGATGGCTCCTGCGAATACGAGAGCTGCGCCGGTTGTACCGACGACAGTGCCTGCAACTACGACGACGCGGCGACCATCGACGATGGGTCCTGCACCTACCCGGATGCGGACAACCTCGACTGTGACGGAAACTGCCTAAACGATGCCGACGGCGACCTCATCTGCGACGAGGACGAAATCGGAGGTTGTACGGACGAGGAAGCCCTCAACTACAATGCCGACGCCACGGACGATGACGGTTCCTGCGAATACCCCTGTACCCCCACCTGGGGTGAGCCTTCCACCTACCCGAGCGTGGCCACCGTGCTGGCGCTGGTGACCGTGGACGGTGAAAATGCTGCCATGGATGACGCAGTGGGTGCCTTCGTGGATGGAGAACTCCGCGGTGAAGGCGAGATCATCGAATTCGAAGGTGCGACGTACATCAACATGAGCGTCTACCTCGCCAATGACGGCGAGATGGTCGACTTCCTGTTCTTCAACCAGGACGAGTGCAGCACCTGCACCATGGATGCCGGTCTCACGGCCGATGGCTTCGGCGAATACGGTTCGTTTGCCGATCCGCTGATGTTCGACGCCAACTGCAGCGAGGTGACCCTCGATGTGGACATCGCTGAAGGATGGAACTACGTCTCCACCAACATCACGCCTGCCGACTACAGCATCTCCAGCCTGTTCGAGGACGCCCTCGACGGCAGCCTCCTCAAGGTGCTCGGCGATGACGATTTCGCCCTTGGCGGAAGCTATACGCCCGGCATCCCGAGCGTCTTCAACTCCCTGCAAATGCACACCGATGCGGCCGGCTACGTGATCAAGGTCGACGCGGACGGCATCTGGAGCAGCACCGGTGCGGCCATTGACGCGGCCAACACCCCGATGGACCTCAATGAAGGTTGGAACATCATCGGATACCTCCCGCAAGGCGCCTTGTCCGTGGAAGAGGCCCTGGCCTCCATTGATGGCAACGTGGGCACCGTCATCGACGGTCAGAACGGAACCGTGTGGAATCCGGCCAATCCGAACGAGTTCAACAGCCTACTCGATCTCGAGCCCGGACGCTCCTACTGGGTGCGCATGATCGAGGCCGGTACGCTGACCTACCCGAACGCTGCTGCCACCGATGGCGGTGGAATGGCCCTCGCCGGATTGCGCGACGGTGATGCGGCCCAGGCCATGACGGGCTGGAACGTGGAGCGCGCACCGCTGGCTGCCGCAGTGGCCGCCGAGGTCCTGCTCGACGACATGCCCGTTGACGGTGAAGCCTACATCGGCGCCTTCGTCGGCGACCAATGTGTGGCTGCCCGCCCGGTCATCTACTTCGGCAACACGACCGCCTCCCAGATGGCCGTCATGCTGGAGAACACCGCCGACGTGACCTTCAAGCTGTGGGTCGACGGCGAGGTGTTCCTTTCCGATGACATCATGACCCTCACCGGAGGCGAGGAGCGCGGTCAGGGCGGCGATGTCCTGCCCATCATCCGCTTCGGCTCCGAAACCAACACCGTAGGAGACAGCGACTGGATCACCCAGCTGAACGTCTCACCGGTCCCGACCAACGCGGAAGCATGGGTCAACCTCAATGTGCAGGAAGCCGGTCAGGTGCGCATCACGGTGCTCGATGCACGTGGCGCGGAGGTTGCCATCGTGCACGACGGCCAACTGGCCGCAGGCGAGCACCGCATCATGCTGGATGCCCGCCAGTGGGCCGCCGGAACCTATTTCGTGAAAGGCATCGGGGAGCACGGCATCTTCCGTACCCCGCTCATCGTCCAATAAGGACGAGAACCAAACCGTGGAAAGGCCCGCTTCGGCGGGCCTTTTCTTTTCCCGTGCAATCGAACCGAAAAGTCAATCTCAGGACCAGATGCCGACCAAAGGCAAATGGTCGCTCAAACCCTGTTCGAAGACCCCCTGATCGGACAGCACGCGGCACCCGACCAAATCCTGGCGGGCCACAGCATTCAGGTAGAAATGGTCGAGCTGGTGCTTCACCGAACCGCGGGAATGGCGGAAGGTGGGAACAGGCCCGCCATGGAGGAGTCGCACGGCTTCGTCAAGGCCAGCCGCACCCATGTTGTCGAGCACCTCCTGGTTCTGCCCCTTCTCCCAACTGAAGGTCGTCGCCGAGTTGAAATCCCCCGCCACAACCCATCGCTCATCGTTACGATGCTCAGCAGCATAGCGGTGAATGAAGTCGGTCAGCCAAAGGTCATCGGACAACACGGACTTGAAACCGTCAAACCTGCCTCGCCTTCTCGTGCCCTCCCAGTCGAACAGTGGCCATGCCGGTGAATAGCAGGATACCATGTTCCACATCTTTCCTTCGGCATCATTCCACCTGACGTGGACGAGATTGCCAGCATAGGTCTGCAGGCCTTCATGCAGAAGTACATCGTTTGAAAAAGGTCGAACCGGCCACCCCCTGTCCCCTTTGAGCAAAACGGCTGTCCTGAATGACTGCCCTCCACCTTTTCTGCTCACCGCAGGATAAGCGTGCACATGGTAGGACGCGGCGATGTCTTCGGGAAGCCCGCGCGACTCCTGCAGCAGAGCCACATCAGGTGCGCATTCCCGGAACAGGACCCAGACCCCATCCGACCCGGCATGGGCACCACGCACGTTCCACGAAAGGACCTTCACCGCACCATCATCGGACCGGCCGATCCGTCATTCACAAAGTCCACCAAATGCAGACAGGAGGGCGAGTACATCGGAAACACCGACAAGGCCATCCCCATCGACATCCTCCGAACAGGTCGCTACCCCCACGCATAGGGAGAGACCTGGATCCCAAACAGTGCCGGGCCCACAGAAATCCGCGCCATCAGCGGGTGGATCCACCACGGTGGTATCACAGGCATCGCAGCCGCTGAAACACACAACGGGCAGCGTATTGACGGCTGCAGAAGGCGTAAAGGACCGGTTGAAGCCACCAAATCCATTGGGCGTTCCACAGTCCTCCGGCACACTTTCCTCCAGCGCCCAATCGGGACCCGAAAGAAACTTGTACTCGATGGCCGTCCCGCCCAACAGATCGAGCTGAACCGCCCACAGTCCGTCCCCCACTTCGCTCATGGGCGTTCCTGCGACATTCCACCCTTGAAAGGATCCGACGACGTGCACCGAACTGGGCACGGGGTCGAGCAGGGAAGCATCCACCTGGAACACCACACTGTAGGTGCAACTGCCATCGTCCACGGTGGCATCCGGGTCGTAGTTGCTTGCATCGGCATCCGTACACCCCGGATATTCGAGGTTGGAAGAACACGCAGCACAGGCCGCAAAACAGACCGCACCGCCACCTGAATTGGCGCCTTCGACAAGGATTTGACGGTTGTACCCTCCGTAGCCATCCTCTCCTCCGCATCCAAGGGGCACAACCTCGGAATCATCCCAGGTGGTACCGTTGATGAATTTGAACTCGAGCAGACTGCCCTCATCGGCCACCATGGTCGTCACCCAGAGGTCATCCCCCGCATCCTCGAGTGGCGTGCCACCAGGGTCCCACCCCTGGAAGGATCCGGCCACATGGAGTCCATTGGGCGAAACCTCTCCAAGGCCCGCGAGGTCCGTCGCATCCAGGGCGATGACCACCTCGTAGGAACACACACCATCCGCGCCGAAATTCAACGCCGCCGGATCGCCACAGACCATCCCCAACGGCAACGGTTCGTCGGCGGGAACTGGCGTGACGGGCGTGTCAATCCAAAGGTGGTATTGACCGGGCGCGAAATAGAAGGTGGCCCCGAGGTCGGCCACATCGTGGGTGTCCCCCGTCAATGCATCCGTCCAGACGCCCGTGTGCGGGAAGCCGGGCACCATGTCCAGCCCCACCACATCGAAATTGCCGCAGAGCACCACATTCTGCCCGGGAGAGTACAGATGAAGCCGCTTGCCCATCCCTCCGAAATCAATGTTGTAGTCATAGGTTCCAAACACCGGCTCGTTCCGCTTGAGCTCACACAGCCCCTTCACCTTACGGGCCAGTCCCTGGCGGTCCGGATTCAGGGCGCGGTCTCCCCATGGCTCGGGCTTCTCATCCAGCTTGCAGCTTTCCGTAAACGTGCCGTTTAGGCAATCGTAGATGGAGACGTCATAGCCGAACTCGCCCCATTGGTACATCATCTTGGGACCGGGAAGAGCGAGCAGGAAGGCATGTGCCATCGCCATCCGGTCCATCGCCGTCCCAAGCGGCTTGGTATCATACCCGCCGTAGGCATTGCCATACAGCATCAAATCGTGGGCGACGCGCTGCTCATCGTGGCTTTCCATGTAGGCCACCAGATTGGGCCAATTCCACCCCCTCGCCTGCCACGAGGCCCAGGAGAAATCACCCCCGTAGCCCAATGCCGCCTCCGCAAAGGCTGACGTTGACTTTCCCCACAACATGAACCCGCCGTTGGCCAATGCCGTCTCCTCTGAATTGTCACCAAGGTGTTCGAGAATGAGATAGGCTCCGGGGTGCTGGGACCAGATGTGGTTGGCATAATCGAAAAGGATGTCCACGCGCCCCTGGTCGTAGGCGCTCCAAGCCCCTACATCCCCCAGGGTGTAGTTCTGCGTCAACCCCTTGGAGAGGTCAAAACGGTAGCCGTCAATGTGGAATTCATCCAACCAGAAGGACAGTGCACGCTTCCAGAAATCACGCGTCCATGTATCCCCATGGTCGAAGTCGAAGCCCAGTCCGTAGGGGTGGATCTGGTCCTCATTGTACCAAGGGTTGCCGGAGGACACGCCGCCATCGGCATCCTGATACAGCCGCACCAGGGGATCGAGACCGAAACTGTGGTTGGGCACGATGTCGAGGATGACGGCAATCCCGCGCGCATGCGCCTCATCCACGAGACGTTTCATCGTTTGGGCGGTGCCATAGGCCTTGTCCACCGCAAAGCGCGGTCCGGGGTTGTAGCCCCAGCTGGTATTTCCATCGAATTCGCTGACCGGCATCAGCTCGATGGCATTGATGCCCAACCATTGCAGATAATCCAGGCGGTCGATCACATCGCCGAGGTCCCGGTTGGCATCCCAATCGCGCACGAGCAACTCATAGATGACGAGCCGATCCTGAGGAGGGCGCTGGAAGCCACCATCCGTCCAACCGAATGCGGGCTCCTGCGTCCTGAAAGCCGCAACGGGCCACGAGGCATGCTGCCAGGGATAAGGCGGTCGTGCAGGGAACGTCGAAGGCGGGATATAGCCATCGTTCCAGGGGTCAAGAATCAACGGTGCGAAGGGGTCGGCCACTTCCACGGTGTCATCCACCAGGTAGTGGAAACGAATCCACGCTCCGGGATCCAAACCCTCCACATCGAGCCACCAAGTGTTGCCGTCCAACGACCGGTTCATCAGGAAGTCCGCCTCAATCAGCCAATCGTTGAAGTCGCCCCGAAGGTTGATATGGTCCTTGGATGGCGCCCTCAATTGGAAATGGGCACGGTCCGGGGCCAGGACGGTCACGCCATCCACCCTCCCTTGCGGAGGGTCCTGGATCAACCCTTGACCAAGAATACCGGCGAACGGGCCGAGCAACAACAAGAGCAATGCACAGAGCCCGCCCATCGGGGAACCTGTTGACAATCCGGGCTCCGCAGGGGCGTGATAAGGTGTCTCAAGCCGCATGATACCTAAAATACGAAACCTATTTTCGCCAACGAAATCAACCCACATGAAGTACGATATCGTGGTACTCGGCAGCGGTCCCGGTGGTTATGTAACCGCCATCCGCGCCTCCCAACTC
>CALKUW010000241.1 GCA_937996585.1 uncultured Flavobacteriales bacterium | reverse complement strand
AGCACATCTACCCCGGCTTCATCGCGCCCAACAGCACGCTCGGTCTGATGGAGATCGCCGCGGTGCGCGCCTCCCGCGACTACGCCGAGGTGGGCACGTTCAAGCCCAACGTCCGCAGCGTCATCGCATACAATGCCGCCTCCGACATCACGCCCACGGTCCGGACCAATGGTGTCCTGATGGGTCAGATCACGCCGCGCGGCGGGGTCATCGGCGGATCGAGCTCCGTGGTCCAGTTCGACGCCTGGAACTGGGAGGACGCCGTGGTGCGCGCCGACGATGGCATTCACCTCTACTGGCCGTCCACCCACCACAAGCACTTCGAGGATGGCCGGGCGCAGCTCCGCAAGCGCAAGACCTACGACCAGCAACTCCACGAGATCAGCGATTTCTTCGCCCGGGCGCGGGCCTATGCTGATGGCGCGCCAGCCAAGCGCGACCTCCGCATGGAAGCGATGAAGGGCCTGTTTGTGGACGGCGACCGCAAGGCGGCCGGGGCGACGACGCTCTACATCCACGCCAACGATGCCAAGCAGATTGCCGAAGTCATACGGTTCAAGCGCGCCGAAGACCTGGAGCGCGTGGTGCTCGTCGGCGGGGTGGACAGCTGGATGCTGGCCGATCCCTTGCGCGAGAACGACATCGCGGTGATGATCCAGCGCACCCACTCTGTTCCGCGTTTCGCGGAGGACGACATCGACCTGCCGTACAAGCTGCCGAAGCTCCTCGAGGACGAGGGCGTCGAGTACTGCCTGCAGGGGGAGGGCCGCATGCCCGAGATGAACACGCGGAATCTGCCCTTCTTCGCCGGAACAGCCGTGGCCTACGGGCTCGAATACGAGCAGGCCATCCGCGCATTGACCCTCTCCACGGCCCGCATCCTCGGCATCGACGACGTCTGTGGCTCTCTCGAGCCGGGCAAAGACGCAACGCTTTTCATCTCCGGTGGGGATGCCCTCGACATGATGGGCAACGACGTCCAGCACGCGTGGGTGCAGGGCCGCGATGTGGTCCTGGACAACAAGCAGATCCAGCTTTACGAGAAGTACAAGGCCAAGTACGACGCCCAGCGCGCCGCGGACGGTCGCTGACCTTCAACTGGATTTCTGCTCCACGGAAAAGGCCCTCCAAATCGGAGGGCCTTTTTCTTGTCGTGAACCGGAGGGAAGCGTCGTCAACTGTCGAGGCGGATGGGGACCTCGCGTGGGGCCTGGACGCTGTACTTGAATTTGAGGTCTTCCTGAACACCTGGTTTGACGATGATGTCCCATTCGACCCTACCGGTGTCCTTGTTCAGTTTGCCGCCGCCGAGGGCTTCCGCCTTGACGAGCACGTCCTCGTCATTGGACAGCGGAAGCTGGTCGTCGATGACGATGCGAATGGGCTGTGTCTTGCGGTTGTGGACGGTGATTTCCCACTCGCGTTGCAGCTCGCGTTTGCCGGTGATGGCGTTCGTCTTGTTGTTGTGCCCTTCGAGTTTGCGGCGCACCTGGATGGCGGGATCCGGTCCCAGCGACAGGCTGAGCGTGTCCGACGCGAGGTTGAGGGCGAGGGTGCTCTCGCCGACGAAGTCGTCTTCGAAGTAGATGCGCAGCCGGCCGCTGATGAGGTCGAGCTCCTCCCAATCGAGGATGTGGGCCATCAGGTAAGCCTGGGCGTCAAGCTTCGGCGTGGCCTCGTACAGGAATTCAGCCGGCACCTCCATGTCCTTGATGCGCACGGATTGGACCACGCCGTCGGAGGCGATGCTGTACTTGGCGTCGATGTCGAACCGCGTTTGCGTGGGTGTGGACTGTACGCTGACGGAGGCGTAATCGAAGGCCTGGGCGGCGCGCTCGGCGAGTCGCTCCCGGCGGCTGCCGAACAGCGATCCCCGTTCGGCATCCTCTTCTGCCAAGGCGGTGTATCCGGAGACCACGACCTCGTCGAGCATTTCCATGGCGGGAGCAAGGGCGACGTCCATCACGCAATTGGAGATGTTGATGTTTTCGGCCACCATGCCCAGGCTCTGGTAACTGATGTTCCGGGCATTCTGCGGAACGTCGATCATGTAGAAGCCGTTGACGTCCGTGACCACGGAGCGCCCCCCCGGTACGCTGACGGTGGCCCCGATGAGGGGCTGCCCTTGGGCATCGTAAAGTTGACCACGCACCTGTCGGACGGAAGGATTGTACGGCTGGGTCTTCAGCCAATTGTTGGCGGCTGCAGCGGCAGAGGAAGCGGCACCCCGCGCGCCTTGGTGGTTGGCGTGCAGGAACCAGGGCGACAGGTTGGGCTTGGACCGGTTGCGGTTGGGCGTGCCCGTGGACACGCTCAGGTTGACGCGGTCCCAGTCCTCCCCGGTTTGCTGGCGCACGAGCGCGATGCTCTCGAGTTGAAGTGGGTCGGCCACGCTTTCCACGCGGGCGTTGTAGGCTGGATCCCAGCCCGCATTCTGCATCCAGTAGCCGAAGCTGATGGCGCCGCTCGTCTGCGCGGTCGCTTCGGTGTGGATGAGCAGTTCGAGGTGGGTCTCCGTCCGCAGGGGGGGCAGGGCGCCCATGGCTTGGTCGATTTCGGTGATGGAAGCTTGCATCTCGCCGATGCGCTTGTCGATGGCCTGACGTTCCTGCAACAACTCGATGCGGCGCTCCCGCATGAAGCGGGTGGCGTCGATCAGCCGGCCGAGGTCGACCCCGCTGTCCTTGACCGTGAACTGGGTGTGTGAGGCGAGCAGCTGTTCCTCCTTGTCGAGGATGGTGTACCAGTGCTGCTCCTGCTGCATGAGGTGGTACAGGTCGTTGCGTTCCTTCTGGAGGCGTTCGCGTTCAGCCTGGCTCTCGGCACCGCTCAGCGTATCCGTATGGTAGCGGTGGGTCACGGACAGGATGGTGAAATCGCCCGTTCCGGTGATGCGCACCTCGCTCGGGTCGATGGCTGTGGGCAGGTCGGGAAAGACGAGGGTGGCGGTTCCGGCAGGCACCACGGTGGATGTGGTGCGTTTGATCTGGGCACCTTGGCGGTAGACGGTGACGTGGTCAATGCCGTGGCGGACTTCCTTTTCGTTCTCCTCGGCGGCCCGGAGGGTGGGGAGGATGAACAGGGCGGACAACAGGGTGAGGGCAATGCGTGTGCGCATGGGCTTGAGGTTTTGACGTTCCCCCCTTGCGTTCCAAGAGCCGTGCCAAAAATGCCGAACTTGGGGTCATGCGCACCGTACTCTTTCCCCTGCTTGCCCTGATTTCATTGGTGCTTTCCGCTGATTC
>CALKUW010000240.1 GCA_937996585.1 uncultured Flavobacteriales bacterium | reverse complement strand
GCATGCTCTCGCGCGGCCGGATACAGGGGGATTACGCCTCCGTTGTCCAGTGCGAGTGGAAGGGCGGGGAAGGGCTGCTGGTGGTCATCGAATCCGACGCCGCAGCCGATTGCCGGGTAACCTGGAGCGGAGGAGAAGCTACCCTTGCTTGCCCCGTGGGGCGCCATGAGACGCAAATCCAAATGGACGCGCTTCCGGAAGAGGTCACGTTCACTTTCGGCAACCAGGTGGTGCGCCGGAAATTGGCCTGAGCCAGGTCCTCACATGCGCTCGGGCAGGGCGATGCCCAGAAGGTGCATGCCGGTCTTCAGTGCCCGGGTGAACCGTTCCGTCAAGACCAACCGAAGGCCCCTTGTCGCCGCATCATCCGCTCCGAGGATGGAGTGGTCCTGATAGTAGCTGCTGTACGCCTTGGTCAGGTCGTAGCACCAATTGGCGACCAGCGACGGATTGTAGGTGTCGGCAGCTTCCGCAATGACATCGGGCAGGTCGTGGAGCAGACCGATGACCTCCATTTCGTCAGGCGACGGCGTGGTGATATCTCCTGTCGGCATGGCGATGCCCTCCGCCTCCATCTTGCGGAGCACACTGCGTCCACGGACGTAGTTGAACAGAATGAAGGGACCGGTATTCCCGTAGAAATCAATGGACGCCTTCGGGTCGAACATCATGTTCTTCTTCGGATCGACCTTGAGCAGGAAATACTTCAGTGCACTGAGGCCCACGCGTTGGAACACCTCCTGTTGTGCGTTTTCATCCAGGCCCTCCAGCTTGCCGGCCTCAGCCGCGATGTCGCGGGCGATGGAGAACATCTCCTCCATGAGGTCGTCGGCATCCACGACGGTCCCCTCGCGGGACTTCATCTTGCCTTCCGGCAGTTCGACCATGCCATAGCTGAGGTGGTGGCAGCGTTCCGCCTGCTGGAAACCCAGCTTGGCGAGGACCAGGAACAGCACCTTGAAGTGGTATTCCTGTTCGTTGCCCACCGTATAGACCTGACGGTCCAGGTCGTTGAAGTCCTTGAAGCGCAAAAGGGCCGTCCCGATGTCCTGGGTCATGTAGACGGCCGTGCCATCCTTGCGCAGGAGCAATTTCTCATCGAGCCCATCGCCTGTCAGGTCCACCCAGACCGATCCGTCCTCGCGTTGGTCGAACACGCCACTTGCCACCCCTTCCAGCACCCGGTCCTTGCCGATGAGGTAGGTGTCGCTTTCGTAGTAGAGCTTGTCGAACTCGACGCCCATGGTGGCATAGGTGACATCGAAACCACCATAGACCCATCCGTTCATGGTCTTCCACAGGTTGACCGTGTCGGTGTCGCCCTGTTCCCACAGACGCAGTGCATCCTGCGCCTCGAGCAGGATGGGCGCTTGTTTTTCGGCGTCCTCCTGAGGCATGCCACCGTCCACGAGTTCCTTGACCTCTGCTTTGAAAGCCTGGTCAAAGGCCACGTAATACTTGCCCACCAGTTTGTCTCCCTTCAATCCGCTCGTTTCCGGGGTTTCGCCTCCGCCAAATTTGCGCCAGGCGACCATGGATTTGCAGATGTGGATGCCGCGGTCATTGATGATCTGCACCTTGGTCACGCGGTGTCCTCGCGCTGAGAGAATGCGGCTGATGCTGTGGCCAAGGAAGTTGTTCCGAAGGTGGCCGAGGTGGAGGGGCTTGTTCGTGTTGGGCGAACTGTATTCCACCATGATGTGGGGGGCGGTGCCCTCGGGCCGCGTTCCGTAACCGTCCTGTGCAGCTTCGCCCATCAGCCATTCGGACCAGTAGTCCGGGGCAATTTCGAGGTTCAGAAAGCCTTTGACCACGTTGAAGCCGGTAATGGGGCCGGGGGCTTCCACCATGGCTGTACCCAATTGCTCGGCCGTAGCGTCGGGAGCAGCCTTGCTGTGGCGGGCCAGGGGGAAGCATACCACGGTTCTGTCGCCGGCGAATTCGCGCCTTGTCTTTTGAATGCTGAATTCCGCAGCGGGCAGGGACACACCGAATGTGGCATCGAATGCAGAAGCGGCCAATGCTTGCACAAGGTCATCCAATCGGGTTGGGGCAACAAGGGGCATGGTCAAGAGGGGTTCTGTGGCAGGAAGACTTCCGCGAGCATGCACCGCACGGACCCACCTCCGAGCCGCTCGATGGTGGGGATGGGGGCGTGGACGATGCGGGCATGGGATTCAAGCACGGCGCGCTGTTCTTCGGTGAAAGCGCCATGGGCCGCACTGGACATGGCGATGAGTGGATGTTGATCCGCGTTGCGCACTTCGAGCACATTACCCGCAAAACCATTGACTTGTTCCGCACTGATTTCCACCACGGTGCGACCAGTTTGGCGCAGGGCTTCCAGCACCTTGGCCCGCTCGTCGGCATCCCGGATGATGTCGGCGCAGACGACCGCCCATTCCGTGCCGATCGCCAGCATGACATTGGTGTGGTAGATCGGGTCCTGAGTGTCCCCGGTGGTCTGGTATGCGGTGAAGTCGATCAGGGTGTAGTCCATCACCTCGCACCATTGGTATGCCGCCTGCAATTCCGTTCTGGGGCTGATGGCCGCATAGGCCACCCGGTTGATGCGGTCGAGGATGAGGCTGCCCGTGCCCTCGAGGAAGACGTCATGGGACTCGAACTCGGTGAAGTCCACCCATTCGCGCATATCGAGGTTGTGGTCCTCCGCCAGCATGTGCAGCAGGGACTCCCTGCGTTCCTTGCGCCGGTTCGGCGCGAACATGGGGTACAGCCCTACACGGCCATCCCTGTGGAAGCTGACCCAGTTGTTGGGAAAGAGCGCATCGGGCGTATCGGCATCGGGGTCATCGTCATAAGCCGCTACGCGCACACCTTGCCCCTCGAGTGCGGCGACGACCCCGTCGAATTCCTCCTGCGCGATCTCCATGGCGTTCACCTCACCGTCACCGGATTGCTGATAGGCGTTGTTCACGGCCGTCTGCTCATTCATCCGAAAGGAGGCGGGGCGCACCATCATGATGAGGTCCGTGGATTGCAGGGCGGGTTGTGCGTCTGTCGTCATGGTCCGGAATCAATCGCGGCGGAGGAGGGGAAGGGTGGTGCAGCGGAACAATCCTCCCATGCGCCCCACCATGTCCAAAGGGCAGGGGATGAGGTGGTAGCCCGCGTCTTTGAGCACCCCGGCAAGGCGGGTGAATCCGGGGTCGATCAGGAGGGTGTCAGGCGCAATGTGCAGCAGGTTGGTCTGCAGCAATGCCGCCTCTTCAACGGAAACCTCAAAAATTTCTGAATGCTTGTTTTTGAGCAGATTGAGCTGCTCAATCTCAACAAAAGATTCAGGACACATGATGGCTTGTCCGCCCCCGAGCGGCATGTAGGCACAGTCGAGATGGAGCGCACATTTCAGGGGGTCTGTATCGTGCTTGGCCAACTCGATCCCGATGACGTCCCGCTCGGGGAACAATGAAGCCAGGAAAGGGAGGGCCGACGGCGATGTTCTCGCCACCTGCAAGTCCTTCCACTCGTCTTTTCGCGTAATGCCGACGACAATGGCCTCATCCAACACTACGGTATCCCCACCCTCGAGCTGCACTCCACCAGGCAATTCCTGCCAGGTGATGCCCTCCAGTAGGGGAGCGACACCTTCCCACTCGTGCTGTCGCTCTTCGATGGTCCTCGAGCGAATGAAGACGTCATCGATGACCAGACCGACATCCCGGGCAAAGATCTGCTCCGCATCCGGCAAGTCTTGGGGACGCCAGACTTCCACCCCGTGTTCCTCCAATGTGGCGGCCAGTCCATCGAGCTGTTCGGCTACGGCCTTCTGATTTGGATAGGTGCCCTTGCTGAGGTGCCACTTGGACGTGGGGTCAAAGGCCGAGGCGAGATTGGGGCTGGGCCCCATGGACCTGCCATGGCCGACGACCACCCGCCGCAGCGGTGACCATTCGTTCGGTATGTTCAATGCGTTAGCCTCCATTTGCGCGATGCGCATCAACGGCCGGAAACCCGCGGCCGTTCTTCAAGCGTACCGAATTCGACCTGGTGCTCCTGTGCACTTGTGACGGCCGCCGAGTCCATGATCGCCACAACATCCGGAACGAGTTGCCACCCGTCGTTCAGCCATTTGATGCCCGCGGTCCTGATGGAGTCGGGTTGATGCGCCCTGACGCCATAGAGGAAACGCCGCGTCTGCGCCGTGATGTGCCGCTTCAGGATGGTGTCTCCTCCAGCTTCCACATAGGTCGTATCCATGTAGCTGATGGTCGCCCCAGGGTACCGTTCGCCGAGGGTGCGGCCGAAATTCCGGTAGTTGCCCGTCCAGCGTTTCTGGAAGACCACATGGTGCCGCAGGTCGATTTCCGCAAGGCAAACGTCATAGATCTCCCCCTCGAAGAACGGCGAAGCGTAGAGCAGGGTCCAATGGTCGAGGCGGGTGGAGACACCAATGCTGTCCCAACGGGTCCACATCGTCACATACAGATCGAAAATGGAGTCGTTCTTGAAGGTTTCCGGGATGTAGTATTCCCCGAAATGCCGCTCGAATTGACTTTCATTGTTGGATTCGAGGAATCCGAAGAGGTCTTCACGGAATTCGGCATACTCCTCCTCGCTGAGGAAGACGCGGGCGGAGTCAGGAAAGTTGACCACCGTAGGCGTCGCCATGTACTGCGGGTGCATCGGATCCTGATAGTCGGATGCCGCCCAACCGTCACCTTGCGAAAGCACACCATCGCCACAGCCTGCGAGCATCAGTGCCGTACACCAGAGGAAAATGGAGGTGACGCGGCGTGATTCAGTCCACTGGCACAGGGAATCGATGGGGGGCGCGAACGACATGCTTCAAAGATAGCCCGGTGCCCATCGTGCGGTACATCAATTTGGGAAGAAGCCGCCCTTGATATGTGCCTCCTGCTGCAAGACGAGAATGGTCCATCGGAGCACACTGTCCATGAAAGAGGTGCGCTCCGCCCCCCTCGCCGTCAGCAGCCGGTGCTTGTGGGCCGGTGGCAATCCCAGCCAGCCTGTGAGGTCCTCCAAGGTTTCTCCACGCAGGGCATCCACGTCAATGTCCTTTCCGGAAAGAAGTTCCTTGATGCGCGACACCTTGGCCTGTTGCCGGAGTGTCAGCCCCACGTCGAGGTCAATGTGCCGCTCGATGACGTCGCCGCCGGGGTAGGGCTTGGTGTCGAAGGTGGACTGGAATCGCGTGGTCTCGAAATGGCCGACGCATTCGACCACGATGTCCTTTCGGCCACCCGGGTGCACCTTTTTCACTTCGACGAGCCTGACGAGCGTGCCCGTGGACGCCGTCACGTCGTCGTGGTGGAAGGGGATTCCGAAGCGGTTGTTTTCCTCCTTGCCGTCTGCCAGGGCTGATTCCAATTCCCCTACGAGCTGCCGGTAGCGGGGCTCGAAAATGTGCAACCCCGTCCGCTCACCCGGCAGCAGAAAAACGCCGAGTGGAAAAAGGGGAAGGGAAAAAGCACGACCAGCCATCTCCTTGAATATACGCCAGAATGAGGGGAAGACCTGAAGGTGAACGGGTCAGTCGATGGCGACACCAAACCAGGCAGGTTTTCCGTCAGGGTCGCGCCCCTCAAGGAGAATACCGGGAGCATTGCCCTTTGCCGAGTTTGACAAGGCAGCGGCGAATTCGTCCACGCCATCCGTGGTCTTCCCGTCCACGGTCAGGATGACCGTTCCCGCCCGGATTCCGGCTTTTGCGAACGGTCCCAGGCCGGGGTCGATGACCTCAACCCCGGACTTGCCTTCACTGCAGCTGCGCAGCCTGCAACCCCAGATGGTGGCCACATCGTCCGTGGGACCATTGTCCAGAGTAGCAGTGTCGTCCGGTGTTTCCGGTTTCACTCCTGTGGATGTCCCTTCACGGGTACCGAGCTCGACGGTGAGGAGCACGGTATCGCCTTCCCTCCAAAGCTCAACTTCGGTCACCTGCCCGGGACGGTATCGATTGACGCGTTCAAGCAGTTGGGGCATGGTCGATGTGGACGTGCCTCCGACGCTGAGGATGACGTCTCCCGGTTCAATACCTGCGAGTTCCGCACCACTCTCGTCGAAGACGTTCGTCACGAGAACGCCTGCCACACGGGGCAGTGCCAGCCGTTCCGCGAGCATTTCGTCCACCGGTCGGATGCCCACGCCCAGGTAGGCCCGCTGAACTGCGCCGAACTCGATGAGGTCCGTGGCCACCTTCCGGGCGAGGTTGCTCGGGACGGCAAAGGCATAGCCGGCGTAACTCCCGGTGCGGGAGGCGATGGCCGTATTGATGCCGATGAGCTGACCTTGGGTGTCCACCAGGGCGCCACCGCTGTTGCCCGGATTGACGGCGGCGTCGGTCTGGATGAAGCTCTCGATGGGGAAGAGGGAACGGTCGAAATCGGGGCGGAGCAGCTGGATGTCGCGGGCCTTGGCCGAGACAATCCCTGCCGTGACCGTGCTGGTGAGGTCGAAGGGGTTGCCCACGGCCAACACCCAATCGCCGACCTGTACGGCGTCACTGTCGCCCCAATCCACGGCGTTCAATTGGTCTGCATCGACCTTGAGAACAGCGATGTCCGTCGTAGGATCGGCCCCCACGATCTGCGCGGGCAAGGTCCGGTTGTCATTCAGTCCGACCTCCACCACATCCGCGCCTTCAATGACGTGGTGGTTGGTCACGATGAACCCCTCCCTGTCAATGATCACGCCACTCCCGGATCCCATCTGGACCCGCTCAGGAGCACTCGGCTGCTGAAAGAAGCCATACCACGTGGACCATCCTTGGCTTGGAGACACGGATTGGGCGGTGCGGACATGGACCACGGCATCCAGGGCACGGTGAGCCGCATCACGGAAATGGGGGAGGCCTTCGGTATGCGTTGCTGACGCGAGCATCGGGGTTGGTCGATGCATCGTGCCTGGGGAAAGGGAAGAATGAACTACCGGTGTCACGGTCGGGGCGGACGGTTCTTGCTGGTCCAGCTTCGTGACCATGAGTCCTCCCAACGTGGCCGAGAAAAAGGAAATGCCGAGAATGCCGAGGATGTTTTTCATGTGGCGGGTACGCGCGTTGATGCCATCGAAATAACTCATCCGATGGGGCTTTATGGCGCGCCGGCCTCTTAAGAAATCCTACTTGCGGTGGCTACTCGTTCGGTCCGAGTTCAATGCGGCAGGTTGCGCATGACAATGCCGTAGAGAAAGGTGCCGATCAGGGCGCCGATGATGGCAATGACGATGGGCCAATATCCTGCGCCGAGGGTGATGAAAAGGGGACCAGGGCAGGCTCCCGTGATGGCCCAGCCCATCCCGAAGACAGTGCCGCCGAGCAGGTAGCGTTTCCAGCCGAATTCGTATTGATAGATGTCCAGCGGCTTCCCGCCTTCTGCCTTCCACTGGCCCCTTTTGGCAGCGAGGTTGAACAGCACGCCCAAAACGACGGCGCCTCCGATGACCCCGTACATGTGGAACGATTCGAACCTGAACATCTCCTGGATGCGGAACCAGCTGATGACTTCCCCCATGGTCAGGGTGATTCCGAAAATGGAGCCGAGCAAGAATATCCTCAACATGTCAGAGCAGGGGCAACAGGATGGGCAACAAACCTTGGGATACAACAAGGCCCCCAAGGAAGAAACCGACGACAGCAATAAGGCTGGGCCATTGCAGGGCACTCAATCCGCTGATGGCATGACCGCTGGTGCAGCCATTGGCCCATCGCGTCCCAAAACCAACGCATAGACCTCCGAGCAGCAACATTGCCAAGGCCACCGGATGGTGCCATGCGTCCGGGCCGAAGAGGATGGAGGGGGCATAGGCGTTGCCTGCGTCTTCTATGCCTATGGATTGGAGTGCGCTTGCGGTATCGGGATTGATATCCACGGGTCCAGGCGAGAGCAGCAGGAAGCGTGCAATGGCGCCTCCGGCTACCGTTCCAAGGATGAAAATCAGGTTCCAGGATTGCGACTTCCAATTGAACTTGAAGTAGTCCGAAACCTTTCCGGCGCCGGCGATGGTACACATCGTCCGCAGGTTGGAGCTGATTCCGAACCGGCGGCCGCTCAGGAGCAGGGTGGCCATGGTGACGGCGATGATGGGCCCGGTCACATACCAGGGCCAAGGCTGCAAATCAAGCATGTGGCGCTTATTTCAGTCCGATCTCCCTGAGGCGATGATCGAGGAATTCAGCTGCGGTCCACTTTGGATATTTCACGTCATCGCCCATGATGGGGTCGAGGGGCATGGGGCCCTTGGGATGCAGGAAGAACGGCAGGCTGTAGCGTGACCGGTTCCGCCCTTCACCCGGAGGCAGGACGACCCGGTGCGTGGTGGAACGCAGCACACCACCCGTTAGGTTCTGGAGCATGTCGCCTACGTTGACCGTGAGGTTTCGGGCGTGGGCGCGGACGGGAATCCAATCGCCATCCTTGTCAAGCACCTCCAGCCCGTCAGCCGAGCTTCCAACCAAAAGGGTGATCAGGTTGATGTCTTCATGGCTGCCGGCACGGGGAGCGTCGTCAGGTGCATCGGGTGCAGGTGGGTAATGCAACACGCGGAGAATGCTGTTGCCGCCGTTGACGAATTCGGTGAAGTAACCGCGGTCCAGGTCAAGTGAAAGTGCAACGGCCTCGAGAAGCCGCGCAGCCAGGGTTTCCAATTCACCGTACAGGGCACGACCGGAGAACGCGAATGCCGGGACATCCGCGCACTCGGGTTGGTCGTAGTGGGTCTGTGCAAAATGGTAGAATTCCTTGAGGTCGGCCCGGGCATCGTCCTTTGCATGCTCCTGTCCGAATGGTGTGTATCCGAAGTTTCCGCCCACACCGGGTTTGCTGACCGTCAACTTGCGTTCGACGGGCAAGCCGAAAAAGGACTCGGCCGCCTTGTAGGTTTCCGAGATGCCCGCATCACCCAAGCCGTGTCCCTCCAAGGTGACGAAGCCGTAGGTCTCGAAGGCGGCGCGCAATGCGGCGGGAAAAGTCTGCTGGGCGCCTTCATCCCCCGCAAGGAAGGCGGAAGCGTCCAGAACAGGAATGGCCTTGTTCATACAACAAAAATAATGTCGGGATGAAGCCTCAGCGCCTTCCTGAAGCTTCGTTTTGCAACAGTGCAACCAAGGTTACCGATGCAGCGGTCCACGAGAAATGCTCCCGCACCAATCGGTTGCCCTCTCCAGCCATTCTGTCGCGTTCATCGGCATCCTGAAGCAAGGCGCTTATGGCTTCGGCAAATCCGGACGCGTCCTCGGCCGTCACCACGGCCGAACCGGTATCGCACCCCAGGGCGGCCAGGGCCCGGGGGGTGGTCAGGCACGCCCTGTCCAAAGCCATGGCTTCCAGCAATTTGTTTTGGAGCCCGGTGTTGACGAGCATGGGAGCGACGAAAATCGGGGCCGCCAGATAGGCGGAGCGGATGTCCTCGACATCGCCTGCAATGTGCACGTGGGCGGAGTGCAGGGCCCGCACCGCGGCACTCGGCTGGGCACCGGAGATGAGGATGTTCAGCGGCTTGCCGGTCAGCTCCTCGAATGCCGGAGCCACCTCCCGTGCAAGGAACCGGGCGGCCACAACATTCGGTGCGTATCCCAGGTTGCCACAAAAGGCAACATCAAAAGTGCGGGGACGACCGATGTCCATCGGGGGAATCGGATTGGAGGTGGAGAAGAAGTCGAGGTCGACTCCGTTCGGCACGATGTGCACCTCGTCCCGGTCGGGGTGGGGAAGCAACTGCCTGTCCTGTTCGGAAATGATGGTGCAGGCGTCGAAGTACTGCGGCATCCGGTGTTCGTATCGAAGCAGGCGTCGCCCTTCTTCAAGGAGCAGTGGGCGCTTCCACCAGGGCGCACGTTCAGCCTCCCTTTCGGCGCCCGCATGCAGGGTGTCCATGATGTCGAGCACGTGCGGCACGGCATCGAGGTCCTTCACGTATTCCGCCGTACGCACCATTTGTGCCAGCAACACATCTGGCTGCCCTTCCATGATGGCCGCACGGATGCGTCGGATGAGCAGCCGCTCAGTGAAGAGGAGCACCTGGAAGGGGCGGCGTGACAGCGGAGCCCACAACATCCTGAAGGCTGCTTTGAGTACGCTCAATCGGTGCACCGTAACCTGGGAGCAACGGCCCCTTAGGGATTCGATTTCAGGCACCGAGACCTGCCTGAAGGACAGGCAATGCAGGTCCACTTCGAAATGCCGATGCAGCACTTCGAGCTGATGGAAAATGCGCAGCCTGTCACCCTTGTTCAGCGGAAGGGGAAAGCGGGGGGTGAGCACCGCGAGCCTGGGCTTGTGCTCAGTAGCGGACATGCCCTTTGTAGAATTCCAGCAGATCGGCGCCGATGGTGTCCCGGTCAAAGCTGACCCGGGCGGCTTCACGTCCTGCCTCGGCAAGCAAAGGGAGCCGTTCCGGGTGGTGAAGCAAGTCGATGATGGCCCCACCGAAGGCCTCCGGCTCGGCCTGGACCACACAATCCGCATCGCGCAACTCCAGCCCATGCAGGCCTGTGGAGGTGGAGGCCACGGGGATCCCCCGGCTGAGCGCTTCCACAATCTTGATCCGGATGCCTGCCCCGCGCAGCAGGGGAACGACGAGTAGATCGAACTGACGCCCGAATGCAGCGGCATCCTCCACCTCCCCATGGTTCACAATACCTTCTGTATCACTCCAAGCGTTGCGGGGGAGACCCCTGCCCGCCAAGTGGAATTCCGCTGCGGGATGTGCGCGTCGGATGTCCGGCCAAACCGATTGGATGAACCACTCCACACCTTCCTTGTTGGGCCCCCAATCCATGGCGCCCAGGTGGAACAGCTTGAGTGGACCCTTACGCTCTGCCTGCCCTCTGACCACGGCATTCGGCCATTCCGCATCGGGCGAAATGCCGAATCCCGCCACGTGGATGGGGCCTTGGAACCCCCAGTTGCGATAGCCTTCACCTTCGCCAGAACTGATGGCGACGATGGTGTCAACCTCGTTCATCACACCCTTTTCGTAGCGTTCCAAGGTTTTTGTCAGGTGGCGCAAGGCCAAGCGGTGGAAGGGGTTCCGGGTGGCTTTGTAGCGCTGCTCCCAGATCTGGTACTCGTGGTTGTGGCTCCTCAGGGAAATGAGGGCCGTGGGGGCATGCATACGGATGGTCTCGATATAGGGCGTCGTGTACAGGCTTTCGAGATGAACCACATCGAAGCGCGCCCTTGACAGGACCTTGCGCAATACCATCGCATACTGGTGGCTGTAGAACCGGGAGATGTTGTAAGAGTCCCCATTCAACAAGGCGATGTACGCATCCCGGATGTCGAGACCGGTCTCGAGGTCGATGCCTTCGATGTCCGTATCGTCGATGTAGCCCTGTTCAAGCGCTTCGAGATCGAGGGGGTGCTTGCGGGTGCTGGCCGTGAGGACCTTGACGCGGGCACCGCTGTTGATCATGCCGGTGGTGATCGCGTCAATGGCCAGGCATCCTCCGTCCTTGGCGGGCCGCGGTGGTTTGTGGCATAGCTGGAGGATGCGCATGGGTCAGACCAATTTATTGACCGGCGCGCGTCCGGGAAAAGGGGCGCCATGAAATCTCACGTGCAGCCCGGAAGTTGAGCAGGATGGCGGCCGGAACCATCACCAATGTTCCGAGCCACATGCCCCAGGCAGGGGACAGGGTGCCCGACCGGACCATGCGCTCGCCCATGATGGTGATGACGTAATACAGAACGAACAACAGGATGGCCAATACCGTGGGCAGGCCGAGTCCACCTTTTCGGATGATGGCCCCCAAAGGTGCCCCGATCAGGAAGAGCAGGATGCAGGCCGAGGCGAGGAAGAGTTTGCGGTGCCATTCGATGGCGTGACGGTCGGACAGCGCCCGCTTGGACATGCGGTCATCGGCCTGGTTCCGAGCCGTCTGTATGGCATTTCTCAGCATCTCGCCGGCAGAATCGAAGACCCGGCGTTCTGCTGAAGGTCCGAGGCGGGCGAGCCAATCGACGTGGACGGCGGATGAGTCCAGTTCGAAGACGCCGGTGCGGTCAATGGTGGGCTTGTTCAAGCTGCGCCGCCCGAATTCCTGCAGGGCTGCTGCCATGTGGGTGCGTTCTCCTTCGAGGGAGTCAATGGCCGCCGTCAGCTGACCGAGGCTCATCATCTCGTAGGCGCGTTTGAACAGGGCTTCATCCGCCTTGGCGAAATCCAGGCTGCTCAGGTCGATGCGGATGCGCTGCTCCGCAAAGCGCGTGCGCAAATGGGGGTAGGTGCGTTCCCGCTGCCGCACGCCTGGTTCCATCCGCTCCTCGTGGCTGGCACCGTCGACGAGGTCCAGGATGAGGAAGCGCCCCGTTCGCGACGTCTGCATGGTGCCGGTCCTTGATTCGATGACCAGGCCGGCGCCATCCCTGCCCCCTCCGTGCTGGTGGATGAGCACATCTTCGAGTGCGCCGGTTTCCTGGTCGACGCGTGCCGCACGGATCGCATAGCCCTCGATGCCGTTGTAGAACACGCCGTCCTCGAGGTTGAGTGTGGGCTTTTTCCGCGTCACGCTGTAGAGGAGGGTCCGGAATTTCAGGTTGGCCACCGGCCAGGCGTAGTTGGCGAACATCAGGGCACCTCCGGCGACGAGGAACATGGTGACGACCAGCGGCCGCATGATGCGGCCCAACCGCATGCCGGAAGACTTCAGGGCTGTGAGTTCCTGGTGCTCGGCCAGCGCACCGAGCGTCATGATGCTGCTCATAAGGATAGCGAGCGGCAAGGCGAGGTTGACCAGCCTGGCCGATGCGTAGAGCAGCAACTCGAGGACGACATGCAGGGCGAGTCCCTTTCCGATCAGCTCATCGGCGTAGACCCAGAGGAACTGCATGTCTAGGAAGAACAGGGCCACCAGGAATGTCACCACGAAGGGACCCACGAACGATCGGAGCAGGAGTCGGGTGGTGCGCTTCACGGGTAAACAGGTTGGCAGGGAAGGACCATCTGCAGCCCATGCCCCCACGGCGGTGCAAGATTGCCTAATTTTCGCCCCCCAAGCCTTGAGCGATGCATAACAATTCCCACAAAGAGGGTGGATTTCCCACCCGGTTCCCGAACCTGTTCCTGACCCTGTTCACGGCAGCCATGGTGCTGTCAGGATGCGCCGGCCCTTCCGCCGATTTCGGTGAGGACGGCATGCCGGCCACCGAGGTGGACACCAAGGCAGGTGAAGCCGATGCCAACGGCTTCGTCTGGCAGACCGAACAATTCGCCGACCTCAAGATGATCCGTTACCAGGTGCCCGGATGGAACAAGTTGACCCAGCAGCAACGTTGCCTGGCTTACTGTCTGACCGAGGCGGGTCTGTACGGCCGCGACATGATGTACGACCAGAACAACCGCTACAACCTGCGCGTCCGGCACATGGTCGATGAGGCGCACAACAACTTCAAGGGCGACCGCGGAACCCAGGGCTGGCAGCGTTTCCACACGTTTGCCAAGCGGGTGTGGTTCTCCAACGGCATTCACCACCATTACTCCAACGCCAAGATCACGCCGGAGTGCGGTCGCGCCTACTTCGAGCACGTCCTCGAGGAGAGTGGCATCGCCCTGGATGCGGGTACTGCCGAGGTCCTCGACATGCTGTACGACCCCGCCCGCGAGGCCAAAAAGGTGGAGCTCGATGCAGAGAAGGGGCTGGTGGAAGCCAGTGCCGTGAACTTCTACGGCCCGAACATGACCACCGCGGAGGCCCAGGCCTACTTCGATGCCTATGAGCTCGACCGCAACAAGCCGGTGGAGAAAGGCCTGAACAGCCGCCTCGTCAAGGATGCCGAGGGCAATGTGGTTGAAGAGACGTACAAGGTCGGAGGACTCTATGGCCCCGCCCTCGAAAAGGTGTGCTACTGGCTCGAGATGGCGCAGCAGTTCGCCGAGAATGAAAAGCAGGCTGCTGCCCTGCGTCACCTGGTGGACTACTACCGCACGGGCGACCTCGAGAAGTGGAGCCTTTACAACATCAACTGGGTCAAGGACACCGAGGGCGACATTGACTACATCAATGGCTTCGTGGAGGTCTACAACGATCCGCTGGGGTACACCGGAAGCTACGAGACCATTGTCCAGATCAAGGACTTCGACGCATCCGAGCGCATGGCGGTCATGATGGACAACGCACAGTGGTTTGAGGACCACATGCCCTTCATGGATGAGCACAAGAAGAAGGAGGTCGTAGGCATCACCTACAACGTGGTGAATGTGGTGGGTGAGGCCGGTGACGCCTCTCCAAGCACCCCCATCGGGGTGAACCTGCCCAACGCCAACTGGATCCGGACCATTCACGGTTCGAAGAGCGTAAGCCTCGGCAACATCATCGATGCCTATGACAATGCCGGTGGCGGTGGATTGACCGACGAGTTCGCCTTTGACGATGTGGAGAAGGCACGGGCCCGCACCCACGGCACGCTGGCGGGCAAGATCCACACAGCCTTCCACGAGGTCATCGGACACGCCAGTGGTCAACTCGAGCCCGGTGTGTTGGAGCCGGCCAGCACCATCAAGGAGTACGCCAGCACCCTGGAGGAAGGTCGTGCCGACCTTGTCGCCCTCTTCTTCATGCTCGACGAGAAGCTCATCGAGCTGGGCCTCGTCAAGAACCTGGAAACAGGGCGCTCCGAGTACGACAGCTACATCCGCAACGGCATGCTGATGCAGCTCCGTCGCCTCGAAGTAGGCGATGACATCGAGGAGGCCCACATGCGCAACCGCGCCTGGGTGAGCCACTGGGTGGTCGAGCGCGCCGCAGCAGACAACAGCATCCGGGAGATCGAGCGCGATGGAAAGACCTTCTACAACATCGAGGACTACGACCGCGTGCGGGAGCTCTTCGGTGAGTTGCTCCGCGAGGTGCAGCGCATCAAGTCCCAAGGCGACTACGAGGCCGCCAAGGCCTTGGTGGAAGGGTACGGTGTCAAGGTTGACCCCGTCATCCACCAGCAGGTGCTGGACCGTGCAGAGGCCCTAGGCATTGCGCCCTACGGTGGATTCATCAACCCGCAGCTGACGCCGTCATTCGATGCCGAGACCGGAGAACTGGTCGACGCCAAGCTCTCGTACCCCGAGGACTTCACTGAGCAGATGCTCGACTACGACAAGCGCTACAGCACCCTTCCGCTGGAAAATTGATGAGTGGTACGGACGGTTCGGGAAAGGGAATGTCCATCGCGGCGCGCAAGCTCGCCCTCGTGGAGGCCCTGATGGCCTTGGACAGGGGGGAGGACATTTCCGCCATGGAGGCGGCGGTGGAGGAGCTCCGGGAGAACATCCGGGCAAGGCAACTGGTCATTGGGTACCGACCGTCGGGAACGCCCGTGCTCAAGCAACGGTTCCTCGACCGCCTTCGTCATACCCTACATGATCTCAACCACGATGAATACGTCTCCCTCCACGACCTCGAAAAACGCGCTGCCGACTGGTGACGCCGCGCGCCGCGCCATGATCTTGGCCGGCGCATGGTTGCTCACGGTTTCCTCCATCCTGGCGCAGGTGCCCTGCGAGGATGGCATGGCGGGTCAGTACCCCTGTGAGGGGATCGACCTGATGAGCGTGAGGTCATTCGAGGAGCTCGGCGGTGTCCCCCCGGGCAACGGCAACGACTGCTGGGGCTGGGCCTCCGAGGGTCGGGAATTCGTGCTCTTCGGCCGCAGCGACGGCACGTCCATCGTGGAGATCACCGACCCCGTCAATCCGAACATGATCGCCAATGTGCCCACCTCTTCGGTGCCCAGTCTCTGGCGGGACATCAAGGTCATCGGTGATGTGGCGTACATCGTCAGCGAAGCCGGTGAACACGGCATGCAGGTCGTAGACCTGACACAGGTGCCCACCATGGAGCCCATGTCCTCACTGGGAACACTCGCTTTCTACACCGGGTTCGGCAGTGCACACAACGTGGCCGCCAATCCCCAGACCGATTTCGTTTACGGTGTGGGCACCGATACCTTCAATGGCGGCCTGCACATCGTGGACGTATCCGATCCTTCCGATCCCACGCTGGCTGGAGCCTGGGACGAATTCTATGTCCACGATGCGCAGATCGTGGTCTACACCGGACCCGACGCGGACCACAACGGCAAGGAAATCGCGTTTGCCTTCAGTGGCTTCAGCGGGTGCCACATCGTGGATGTGGAGGACAAGACGGACTGTCAGACCCTGTCGAGCCTGGCGGGACCTGAATTCGTCTATCCCCACCAGGGATGGCTCACGGAAGACCAGCGCTTCGTTCTGATGAACGACGAGATGGATGAAGCGGCGGGCATTGCCCAGCAGACCCGGACGTGGATCCTGGACGTGCAGGACCTCGACAACCCGTTCATCGTCGGCTTCCATGAGGGCAGCCTGGCGGTCACCGACCACAACCTCTACACCCACCAGGGATTCGTCTACGAAGCCAACTATTTCGCCGGCTTGCAGGTGCTGGCCATCGGGGATACTTCCGCTCCGAGCCTCGAGGAGATCGCGTATTTCGACACGAATCCCTTTTCCAACCAGACGGGAACGGGCGGGGGAGCCTGGAACGTCTACCCCTACTTCGAGAGTGGGAACATCGCCATCAGCACGCAGAGCCACCTGTTCGTGGTGCGCGCCTCGGAGCCCTTCAGCCACGTGGGCGAAGTAGCCCCGGAGCCCGGGCTCAGCCTGCATTGCAGCGAAGGAGTGGTGCGATTGACCTCGGGTGCGGCTGTCCAGGAGCGCTGTTACGTGTTCGATGCCATGGGGCGCCAGCAGGCCGAATGGATGTCCTTTCCAGGCGTGACCACGAATTGGTTCGTGAGTGATTGGCCGAAAGGCGTCTATGTCGTGCGCACTGAAAGCGGCGGCCAGGGGAGGTTCTCCCTGAACTGATTCGGAGCGTTCACACTGCGGCCATGGCCTCGGCGATGCGGTCGACCAGTTTGGCCGGCTCGATCCGCGAGGTCAACCTGCCGCCCCGGGCAATGGAATAGGATCCGGATTCCTCGCTGAGTACCAGGGCGATGGCATCGGTCTGCTCGGAGATGCCGAGCGCGGCACGGTGCCGGGTTCCGTATTGGGCGGGGAGGTCGATGCGCCCCGTGACCGGCAGGATGCCGCCTGCCCATTCAATCCGGCCCCGGGAAATGCAGGCCGCACCATCGTGCAACGGGCTGGCTTTCTCGAACAAGGCGACCACCATGGCGGGCGTCAGCCGGGCGTCCACATCGCGCATGTCCGTGGCGACCGTTCGGGGGTCGGCATTGCGGGAGAGGACCACGAGTGCACCCAATCCGCGTTTCCTGCATTCCTCGAGGCCTTCGCTCAGGGCTTCCCAACCATGGTCCCCCGACTCCGATGCAGGACTGCGTCCCAGCAGGCGTTGCAGCCAGGTCGGCATGCCTGACAGCATCTGCCGGTTGCCGATCAACAGCAGGAATTGACGCAGCTCTTGTTGGAATACGATGAGCAGCGCGATGACCCCGACCCCGATGAATTGACCGAGGATCTCCGCGAGCATGCGCATCTGAAGCGCATCCACAATCTGGTATACCAGGTAAACCGCCAGAACGCCGAGGAAAATCCGGATGGCAGCCGTGCCCCTCGTCAACCGATATAGCTGGTACAGGATGGCAGCCACCACAAGGATGTCCAACACCTGCCAGGGGCCGAGGTGGAGGGCCGGTTGTTCAATCATCGATTCCTTGCTTCCGCGCGTCAACCATCGCTTGGTGCAATTTCACGCATTCCGCGGCTTCTGCCACATCGTGCACGCGCAAGATGTGCGCACCGCGCTCCAGGGCCCATGCGTGCAGGGCCGTAGTGCCGTTCAATGCCGCTTCAGGGCCGCAGTCCAACACCTTGTGAATCATGGACTTCCTACTGACCCCAACGAGGAGGGGGACGCCTGTGGCCGCGAATCGGGGCAGGGCATCGAGCAGCTGGTAGTTGTGCACGAGGCTTTTGCCGAATCCGAAACCGGGATCCAATGCGATGTGTTGGATGCCCTCTCCGCGCAAGGTGATAAGCCGTTCCTCGAGGAAGCGCAGCACCTCTTCGGTCACATCCCGGTAATGGGGCGCGTTCTGCATGGTTTGAGGGGTACCCTGCATGTGCATGAGGATGCAGGGCGCTCCTTTCTCCGCGATTACCCTCGCCATTTCAGGGTCGAGCAAGGCCGCTCCGATGTCGTTCACGATGTCCGCACCCGCATCGAGCGCTTCGTTGGCCACGGCAGCGTGGAAGGTATCAACGCTGATGGTGAGCATGGGCCACCGGTTGCGTATGGCATCGATGACGGGAATGACCCGTCTGGCTTCCTCAGATGCTCCGACCGGCGCTGCACCGGGCCGCGTGCTCTGGCCGCCCACGTCGAGGATGTCCACGCCTTGGTCCACCATGCGCTCGGCAATGGCCAACGCCTCGGGAAGGGCCCCCGCCCGGCTTCCGACGTGGAACGAGTCGGGGGTGGCGTTGATGATGCCCATGATGCGCGGAACCGAGAAATCCAATGGGCCATGGGCAAGTTGGAACGGTGCAGGAACGGCCTGGTGGGGAAGGGGCGGATTCACGAAGCGAAATATCCGAAGCCCACCGGTGCCCCGGAAATCAGCCGGGGTGGCTGTTCAGAAATGTTGGCCGATGCCGCGCAGGTTCGCATTGCCGGTCGGTGCATCATGGCCAACTTGCAGTCCGTATGTCGCCCGCATCATCGTCACCATCCCTCTCAGAAGCGCTGCAGCTCACGGTCGCCCAATACGATGGACAGGTGGCATCCTGTCGAGCACTGTTCCTGGACAAGATGCACGACTACGGCACGGCCTGGCGGGTGCTCAGGCCGCCTTCATTGACCGATCAGATCTTCATCAAGGCACAGCGCATCCGCACCTTGCAGGAAGGGGCGGAACGACAGGTGGAGGAAGGCATCCGACCTGAGTTCGTCGGTATCGTCAATTATTGCATGATGGCCTTGATGCAATTGTCGCTACCCGCTGATGCGCCCATCGAATTGCCCGATGTCGAAGCCACCGAGCGCTACGATCGGGCCGTGGAGACCACGCGGAGCTTGATGCTCAAGAAGAACCACGATTACGGGGAGGCCTGGCGCGACATGCGCGTGTCGAGCCTGACTGACCTCATCCTGATGAAGCTCCTCCGCATCAAGCAGCTGGAGGACCTCGATGGGGGCGCAAAGGTCAGCGAGGGGGTGGATGCCGGATACATGGACATGGCCAATTACGCCCTGTTCGCCCTCATCCACCTCGGAGAAGGGTAATCCACGAACGTCGGTGTTAATCGATGGTTAACCCATGTCGGGTCAGCCCAAGTCATGGCGAACTTTCCATTCGGAACTGTCATTCCATGCGCAACATCCTTCTTTCCGTCGCCAACGTTTGCCGCGTCCTCGTCGGCGCCCTGTTTGTGGTGTCCGGCCTGATCAAGATCAACGATGCCCTCGGGTTCATGTACAAGCTCGAGGAGTACTTCGAGCCCGGGGCCTTGAATCTGGAGGCCTGGACACCCTATGCCCTTGAATTGGGTATGCTCGCCTCCATCGGGGAAGTCCTCCTGGGTGTGGCCCTGCTGGTGGGGGCATTGCCCCGGTTGACCACGGCATTGACCCTGGTGCTCATGCTGTTCTTCACCTGGCTGACCTGGTATACGGACCATTGTGACCCCTTCGGAAGCAAGACCATCGTCGAGAACGGCATCGAAGTGGTGATTCCCAACCAGTGCGTGCTGAGCTGTGGATGTTTCGGAAATGCCATTCCCTTGACCCCGCATGAGAGCTTCATCAAGGATGTGGTTCTGCTCATCCTTCTGCTTCCCATCCTGCTGAGCGCGTGGACGGGAGGGTATGCGCTCAATGAGCGCAACCGGTCCCTGTGGATGTACGCATCGGCATTGCTCGTGACGTGGCTGTTCGCAGAGGCCATGCTTGAATGGGGTTTCCCGACCCTGTTCCTTGCCATGGGGTTGGCCGCAGCTGAAGGCATTCGCCGCAGGTGGACCGGAGAAGGACAGGAATGGGCCATGGCGGTGGGCGTGCTGCTTGTCGCGGTCGGATTCCAGGCCTACACCCTGCGGCACCTTCCCGCCAAGGACTATCGGCCTTATGCGGTGGGACAGGACATCAACCGGAACATGGCGTCCGCCGATGAGCTGGGGCTCGACCCGCCGACCTACGACAAGGAGGTTCGGTTCTTCCATCCGGAAACAGGAGCCGACACCGTCGTGCTGCAATCGGCCTACATGGAAGGCAAGCTGTGGAAGGACGAGGCCTTCAAAGCGGTCTACCCGGAAGCGGATTGGGATGGCGCCAGGGAATTCAAGGTGTCGGATGGCTATGAGCCCCTCATCTTCGACCTGGATGCTACGGACGACGTAGGAGATAGCCGCCTTGCCGAATTGCTTGGAGAGGGCTACACGCTGCTCCATGTGTCCAAGGACCTCGCCGCTTCCGAGGCACACGCGCAGGAGGAGATCAATGCCCTGTTCGCCGCCGCATCGTCCGCGGGATGGCGCACGGCAGCCCTCACACCCGCTACAGCCGAAGACGCGGATGGGTTCCGGGCTCAACACGGTTGCGGATACCCATTCTACACCACGGACCCCACGGAGTTGAAGATCATCGTGAGGAGCAACCCTGGCATCGTGCTGATCAAGGACGGAGTGGTTCAGGAGAAATGGGCGTGGCGCGATGTGCCGTCGGATTTTGCGGCCCTCTCAGGAAGCTACTGAATGGGTACGATGGGTCGGCGCCTGCGCAAGGTTCTGAGGGGGGCTGCCGTCCTGTGGGGCAGTTTCACCTTGGTCTTCCTCATCTTCACGGCGGTCCCTGACCCCGCGCGTGAATTGGCCGGGCAGCAGGCGGACCCCGAGGTCATCGCCGACATCAGGGCCCGGTTCGGTCTTGATGACCCCCCCATGGTGCGCTATTGGAATGCCCTGGCTGCCCTGTCGCCCATCGGTGAAAAACAAGACGGAGGGTGGGGTTTCCGAATGCCATCCCTCGGTCAGAGCTTCGTTCGGCCTGCTTCCGTGGTCTCGTTGTTGGCCGATGCATTGCCCGCTACCGCCCTGCTCGCCCTGACTGCATTGACATTGGCCATGCTGTTCGGTATTCCGATGGGATTGCTGGCGGCCCGTGTGCCTGGTGGATGGTTTGACCGCATCGTCGTGGGCGGAAGCGTGCTCGGCATGAGTGCCCCTTCATTTTTCATGGCCATCCTCATTGGATTCCTGTTTGCCGTCAAATGGGGCGGATGGACCGGCCTGCCACTGACCGGAAGCCTCTGGGACCTCGACGCGGAAGGCCGAACCGTCATTTCCCCGGTGCACCTTGTCCTTCCTGCTATGACCTTGGGACTGCGTCCGCTGGCGGTATTGTCCCAGCTCATGCGCGGTGCCGCATTGGATGTCCTTTCCTCTCCCCATGTGCGAACGGCACGCGCCTTCGGTGCATCGATGAAGGACATCATGTGGCGGCATGTCTTGCGCAACGCGTTGAACCCCGTCGTGACGGCAGCGAGCGGATGGCTTGCCCAGCTTCTGGCTGGCGCCGTCTTCGTGGAATTCGTCTTCGGGTGGCGTGGCCTGGGCTTCCTGTTGTTCGAGGCCCTGGAACAACACGACCTGCCCGTGGTCATGGGGGGCGTACTGCTGGTCAGTTTCACCTTCGTGGCGGTCAACGCCCTGGCCGACCTTTCCTATCGCTGGTTGGATCCCCGCGCCGCTCAAGCCTGAAGCTGGAGCGCAACGCGTTCGTTCAGGGCCCTCACCAATTCCTGTGTGCTGCTGTTGAAATAGCGCTTCGTGCGGTAGCTGCCCACCCAACGCAGCCCTTGGACGGCATTGGACAGGAAGACTTCATCGGCAATCAGCAGGTTCTGTGGGGTCAGGTTGCATTCGTAGACCTTCATTCCGGCTTCCAAGGCGAGGTTGATGATCTCTGCACGCATCACACCGGCCGTGGCACCGCCATCGAGACCGGGGGTGTACAGCACACCATTCGATACCAGGAAGAGGTTCGATGCCGTGCTCTCGATGATGCCCATCCGGTCGTTCTGGATGAGGGCGGTATCGAGTCCATTTTCCCGCGCCCAGAGTCCACTCTGGATGTAGATGTTGGCCGCGATGTTCTTGAACCGGGTGAGGTGGTTCGGTGTGCACTTCATCTCCGGATAAATGTCCACGGAGAGGCCCTTTTCATTGAGGCTGTAATCGTTGACGCTCAGGGCTTCCGCCGTCATGACCACGTCGAGGAGACTCTCCTCCGGGGAATAATAGCCGCCCCCCCTGCGGCTGAGGGTCATGCGGATACGCGCCGATCCCTCGATGTTTTCGGCTTCCAGCAAACGGGCCATGTCCTTGCGGATTTCAGCAGGCGTGAATGCAAGGGGGGCATGGATGCGGTGAGCCTTGAGCCCCTCCCGCATGCGCTCGTAGTGGCTCTCCAGGAACAGCGGCTTTCCTTGGGTGATGCGGATCGTCTCGAAAATCCCGTCCGCATATAGAAACCCTCTGTTGCCCAGCGACAGAACGGGGGAGTCGGCGTCATCATAAATGCGGATTTCTCCGTTGTAGAGCAGCGCGGGCACGGAGCGAAATTAAGACCGGACGGCGAGGGGAAGGCCCTCCCACGAGGAAAGGGGAGCATTGGGTTCAATCAGTACGCCATGTCGGACGCCGGCCCCGAGTGCGCAATCGATGTCCCTCGCCTTGTCTCCGAACATCCAGCACCGATCGGGATCGAGTCGGTGGCGCGCCAGGGCCCGCTCCACCATCAATGACCCCGGCTTTCGGCTGAGGCTGGCACCGAAGTCCGGGTGGTGTGGGCTGTACAGCACATCCGAGAGGGGCGCACCATGTGCAGTGGAAACCTCTCTGAGGTGTGCATGAATCCGAGCCACATCCGCATGGGTGTATCGGCCTTTTGCAATGCCGCCCTGGTTGGTGATGACGATGAGCTTGAAGCCCGCATCATACCAAGCCTTGAGCGTGTCGAGTACGCCGGGCAGGATGTGGAATTCCTCGAGGGATGTGGTGTAGTCGCCGGGATCGTGGTTGATCACGCCGTCCCGGTCGAGCAGGATGGCCTTGTTGACCGATGGGTGCTGCACTTCTTCCATCTCGCTCAAGCTATGGGGGTTCCGGGCGCAACGTTGCGATTGAGTTCGAGCAAGGTCACATGCCCTTCGGAAACGGCGCCGAGGACCAGGCATCGGCTCTGGTGTTTTCCGACCTGCTTTGGCGGAAAATTCACCACGGCGACGATGTGCCTTCCCACCAATTCCTCTGCGGTATAGTCCCCGGCGAGCTGTGCCGTGGATTTGAGGGTGCCGAGCGCACCGAAATCGACCTGGAGGACATACGCAGGCTTTCGCGCGCCGTGCAGCGACTGAGCGGAAAGGATGACCCCGAC
>CALKUW010000239.1 GCA_937996585.1 uncultured Flavobacteriales bacterium | reverse complement strand
CTTTTCCCATGGGAGGCGCTGGATTGCGTGGACGCATTGAAGGCCGAGTTCGGCCTCTGACCTCAGGGGGGACTTCGTTCCTCAGAACAGGAAATCGTAGCCTTCGCTCTTCATCCGCTGGTAACGGTCGCGGTCGAAGGTGAACAGGCTGCTGCCTTTGTGCTGGCCTTTTTCCCGGCCCGTGGCTTTCCGTTCCAGGTCGGTCAGCAGGGGACTCTTGAAGAGCTTCTTGCGGAAGTTCCGCTTGTCGAAGGTCTTGCCCAATGCTTGTTCGTAGAGCGTCTGGAGTTGGCCCAATGTGAATTCGGGGGGCATCAGGTGGAAACCGACCGGACGGCGCTTGACGCGACGCTTGAGGCGCTCCTTGGCGTAGGCGACGATCTCGTTGTGGTCGAAGGCGAGGTCGGGGATGCGGTCGATGGGGCTCCACTGCATCCCATGCTGTTCCCATTTCTCGGCGAGGAAATCGTCCTTGCGGACGAGGGCGTAAAAGGCGACGTTGACGACCCGGCCAATGGGGTGGCGAAAGACCCCTCCAAAGGCCTTCAGCTGTTCGATGATCTCGGGTTCGTCGTATCCGAACAGGCCGTGGAACATGCTGCGCGCACTCAACATGAGCTCGTCCTGGGCCTCGAGGTAGCGGCTCGGCAGGAAGAGGGCGTCTTTGAAGGGCTCGCGTTGGCTGCGCGCCAGAAGGAGCTGGAGTTGGGCTCCATCAAAGCCGAACAGCACCAGGCTGGTGCTGAGGGCGACATTGAAATCCGTGTTGTCCTGAGGGAATTTGAGCATCTCCGACATGGGGCGGCAAGGTTGTGTTCAGGTACCTAATAACAGACCGACCCGATGTGAAGTTTTCAAGGGGGACCCGGTCGGTTGTGGGCGACGCTGCCGCCGAGGGCATTCGGGCCGGATGGAAGGGCTTCTCCCAAGGGCGCCAATCCGTCATTGGAAGCAGCAATCCAGCGTTTCAGCGCCGAGGTTCCCGTCAATATCCAGAGGATGTCCTCCGCCCGGTCCCATGCGATATCCGTGATGGGGCCTTCCCAGCTTGTGAGCGTGGTGCCAGAAGCATCCAGGATGTGTGCTTCGGAACGGGAGATCCAGTGCCGTCCATTTTCCACGCGGCCGGCAGACTGGACTTCCCCGGAACCCGGCAGCGAAATCGTGGTGATGGATGAGGCGCCTGCGTCGGGGTTCCACTGTCGGCCGGTGCCGTCGGTTTCCAGGCCTACGGCGGTTCCATCCAGGGCCAGCAGCCACGCCCGGCCCTGCGGACCTTGGGACCCTTCCGCCGTGGGCGTCCAGGTGACGGACCCGAGACGGGCGCCCGAGTCCAGGTTGAACCGGATCAACCTCAGTTCGTCCGAAGCGGTGCGGGCCAGGACGACCATGTGCCCGGCGATGACACCGCCATCGAGGAGGGTTTCTCCCTGATCGAGTACCCATGACATTCGCAGCAGTCCCGTTTCGTCGTGCCACAAGCAACGGTCCACCCAGCCTGATTCCGTCCAGGCGGAAAGCGTTTGCTCATGGGGGGCACGGCGCAAGTAGCGCATGCCGTCCTGGGTGGCTTGTGGCGGGATGTCGGTGGTCCAGGCCGGGGTGGGTTCCGTCGCATTGCCGGTCGCGCTGAGGTGCCAACCCCGTAAGGTGATGCCGCCGGTGACGATGAGGTCGGCACCATCGAGGTAGACGAGCCGTTCATCCGATGCCAAGGGGAGGGGGGTGAACGTGGCGGGCTGTGCCGAAAACAAGGGCGAATGGCTGAGGCCGTCTCCTTCAGTGCTGCCCGCCCACCAGAGCCCCATGGATTCCAAGGGCAGCACTTGCCAGTTGCCGGATCGGAAGTCTGCCCCCTGTTGGCCTTCTCCATCCGTGACGATGGCCTTGAGCAGGATTTCGCTCTCGGACCCTTGCAGTGGGACGCTTTGGGGCACGTGCCAAGTGGTTTCAATGGTGTCGCGCACTGCCTGGTCTACGGGACTTTGGGACAGGTTGCCCGACGCGCTCCACCAGGTTCCGCCGGATGCCGGACCGATTTCGATGCGCCAGGCTGCGGCCCCCGTCCGTCCGCGGTCAGGGAAAGGGTCAATGGCCTCGAAGCGCAGGGCCACGGCTTCACCGCCGCTGACCGAAAGGCTTGCTCCCGGGGACAGCCATTGCACCTCCGGCGGGGATTTCTCCACCTTGCAACCCCCGGAAACAAGGGCCATGGCGCCGAGGAAGAGGAAGGATATGGGCCGGGGATTCACATCCTGAAATTAGGTTGTGGAAACACGTGTTGAAGCGCGGTGGAAAGCATGGCCCGTTGGCGTCATCATGCGGCCTAATTTGGTCTTTCATCTCGTTTTGACCGTGGCCGACAGCAAATCCCTCAGCAACAAGCGCAAATCCACCATCAAGGGTGCTGCTGCAGTTCCCGGCATGACCGGTATTGGAAAGAAACCACCGCAGGCCGTGGAGCTCGAAGAGGTGGTGCTCGGGGCCTGCATGCTGGAGTCCAGTGCGGTCAATTCGGTCATCGATATCCTCGATCCGCGCGCCTTTTACAAGGATGCCCACGGTGAAATCTTCAAGGCCATCAAGGACCTTTTCGGTGACTCGGAGCCTGTGGACATGCTTACCGTGACCGAGCGGCTGCGCAAGGAGGGTGTTCTGCAATTCTGCGGGGGGCCGGCCTACATCGCGGAATTGACCGACCGTGTGGCCAGTACGGCCAATGTCGAAGCCCATGCGAGGATCGTGGCCCAGAAGTTCATCCAACGCGAGCTGATCCGGATTTCCGGGGAGACCATCGAGGCGGCCTTCGAGGACACCACCGATGTATTCGACCTGCTGGACCGGTCCGAACAGCAATTGTTCGAAGTGGCCGAGGGCAACATCCGCCAGAGCTACCAGGAGATGGGCAATGTCATCCGGGAAGTCATCGAAGGCATCGACCAGGCCCGCCTGAACAAGGATGGCGTCAGTGGTGTGCCGACGGGTTTCAATGGCCTCGACAAGTTGACGGGAGGATGGCAGCGTTCCGACATGGTCGTGCTCGCTGCGCGTCCCGGTATGGGCAAGACGGCCTTCGTGCTCTCGATGGCCCGCAACATGGCGGTAGAACACGACGTGCCGGTGGCCATCTTTTCCCTGGAGATGAGTTCGGCCCAGCTGGTTCAGCGCCTCGTGGCGGCAGAGTCCGAGCTGAGTGCCGAGAAATTCAGAAAGGGTGACCTCGAGGAATACGAGTACCAACAGCTGCAGTCCCGGATCACCAAGCTGGCCAAGGCCAAATTGTTCATCGACGACACCCCGGCCCTGAGCGTGTTCGAGTTGCGCGCCAAGTGCCGCCGGCTCAAGCAGAAGCATGGCATCAGCATGGTCATCATCGACTACCTCCAGCTGATGACCGCGGGCAGTGACAGCAGCAAGGGCAACAGGGAGCAGGAGATTTCGACCATCAGCCGCTCCATCAAGAGCATCGCCAAGGAGTTGGACGTGCCCGTCATCGCATTGTCACAGCTTTCGCGTTCGGTGGAGACGCGCGGAGGGGACAAGCGTCCCATCCTGTCCGACCTGCGTGAATCCGGGGCCATCGAGCAGGACGCGGACATCGTGTGTTTCATCTACCGTCCCGAGTACTATGGCATCACCGAGGATGCCGATGGGATGGACACCGAAAACATGGGCGAGCTCATCGTGGCGAAGCACCGAAACGGTGGACTCGACACGGTCAAGCTCAGGTTCACCAAGCACCTCGCCAAGTTCTCCGATTACGATGCCTTCGCGGACAGTCCGTTCGACAGTGGGCGGGGTATGGGACCCAACGAGGAGTGGGCCAATGTGGGTGCCAAGACGATGACGGTGGGTTCCCGCATGAACGATGCTGGAGAGGAGGAAAAGCCTTTCTGATTCATTGGAGCCCTTATGGGCGGGAGCCCCATGGAGGGGAATTATCTTCGGGACATGTTCAAAGTGCGTATCGCCGGGGTATTGGTGTTGCTCCTGACCGGAATGGGATCCCTGCAAGCCAGTCGCCTGCTCATCCCCATGGACGAAGGGCAAGCGAACCACCTCAAGGCATACGGCATGGCTTATTGGGTGCTCGAACAGGGCCTCGAGGTGGAGTGGCTCCTGAATTACCGCGGGGGCAGCTTCCTCATTCCGGCTGCGCCCTCCATTTCAGGGGAATGCACCATTCGCGGGGTCGATTTCGAACCCATGGCAGACGTGCAGGTACAACGGATGCTGCAGGGCATCGCAGATCCTGAGGTGAACCAGCAGCGGGTCAAGCTGGAGGTCGCGCCACGGGTGGCGGTCTACAGTCCGAAAAGCAAGCTGCCCTGGGACGATGCCGTGACCTTGGTGTTGACCTACGCGGAGATCCCCTATGACATCGTGTACGACGCGGAGGTCATGGAGGGCAAGCTCATAGACTACGATTGGCTCCACCTGCACCACGAGGATTTCACCGGACAATACGGCAAGTTCTATCGTTCCTACCGCAATGCGGCCTGGTACCAGGAGGAGCAGGCCAAGCAGGAGGCGAGTGCCGCCTCCCTCGGCTTTGCCAAGGTGAGCGACATGAAGCGGGCGGTGGCTTTGGAGATGCGCAACTTTGTGCTCGGCGGAGGCTTCCTGTTTACCATGTGTTCGGGTACGGACAGCTTTGACATCGCCCTCGCTGCCCAGGAGACGGACATCTGCGAGCCCATGTTCGATGGCGATCCTTCCGACCCGCTGGCCCAGCAGAAGCTGGACTTCGAGCAGGGTTTCGCCTTCTGGAATTACCGGTTGGTGCGGGACCCCATGGTCTACGAATTCAGTGACATCGACGCCACCGAGGACCACGGGAAAATCAAGGAAATCAAGGACTTCTTCACCTTGTTCGACTTCTCGGCGAAGTGGGATGTGATCCCGACCATGCTCACACAGTCACATGAGCAGGTCATCCATGGATTCATGGGGCAGACTACGGCGTTCCGCAAGGAGTTCGTTCGTCCGGATGCGACGGTACTCGGTGAGAGCCGCGGGGTGGGGTCCGTCAAATACCTGCATGGCACCCTTGGCGAAGGGCAATGGAGCTATTACGGTGGCCATGACCCGGAGGATTACCGTCATTTGGTCAACGACCCGCCGACGGACCTGAACCTGCACCCGAATTCACCGGGCTACAGGTTGATTCTCAACAATATCCTCTTTCCCGCATCGCGGGAGAAGAAGCGCAAAACCTGAAGGGGGAAATCAGTCCTTGCGGACGGTGACGATGAGCGTGAAGAGCTCCCGGTCGTCCTCCTGGGTGTCGAACCGGTATTCGATGGGGCCACTCGCTTTCTTGGCGAGACTCAACAGGCCCAGTCCGGCACCGCCCTTGCTTGACATCTCTCCGTTGCAGAGGGTCTCGATGTAGGTCTTGCGCAGCACTTCCTCTTCCATGCCGTTGATTTCTGCAAGGCGGTCGGACAGGATGGAGCGCATCTCGGAGTCCACCATGTTGCCGCATTGAACCTGGAATCCGACGGGGGTGGACTCGAGGGTCAGATAAAGCTGGGTGAAGCCATTTTCCTCGATCAGGCCGTGGCGCATGACGTTCTGCAGGCATTCGATGAGGACATTGCCGATGCGCTTCATCAAGGTGCGTCCTCCTGCGGCAGCTGAGCTTTTTTCAGCGAGGGCCAACAGGCCTTCCATTCCAGCGGAATCAACGGGGCCGATGTAGGAGAGCAGGGTGCCGAACTGGTCCTCCGAACCATGGTCCTTTTGAAGGACCGTCTTCAGCTCGCGCTGAAGGATTCGGAGATTTTGAGACCCTTGGTTCGACATAGTCCGGATTTGGCTCTACTAATTTACACAAATTATCGACGGAATTGCAAAAAATGCCGTCGAATTTTTCGGGTACTTCGAATTTAAGGGAGACTCGGGTGCGACGCCCACTTGACGGCCTGAATTTTCCACATTTGAGCGCCATTCAAGCCGCCATGTAGCCGCGGATGCCAACACCTTGCACGATGGGTCTGCCGTCGGGCTGTTGCAGCATGCGGTAGAATTCCGGTCGGCAGAAGTGCAGGGATCCGCGGTAGTGTGATCCGGAGAGGTAGGCGTGCCAGACGGCCAGGGCGGTCTGTTGCAACTGGCGCCATGCGAATACGCTGAATCCTTCCGGGCAGGAGAAGTTGGCGATATACTCCCGTGCGGCGTCGATGTTCTGTATGGGGGCGATGTTCATGGTGGCCGTTACGCTGCGCAGTGAAGGCGGGTTGCGGAAATGGGGGTGGAGGTTTTCAACCGTAATCCACAACCCAACAGGTTGACGATGTCGATGAGGTTCCAATGACGCAGCCCTGTGCGTTCATCTTCCACCCGGCACGCGCGGAATTGCTCCAGTACGGTGATGGCCTGCGACCGGTCGGCGCGCTCGCGGATGATGCGCGAGAAGGCCGGGTATCCGAGTTGGACGCGGGTGGGTTGTCCTGAAGGCGCCTCGCATACGAGGTGGACGTTCAAATCGGTGCCTACGTAGGCGATGGCGAGGATGTTGCCGAGGGCGGGGAGGGAGATGGATTGTGCCATGGGGAATCGTTGATGGTACAACGTTCCCGGTCGGGTCCGTAAGGAATTTACGGAGGGTCAAAAAAGTAGGTTTCCCGCTTTTTTCAGGGGGTTCAGCCCACCTCGGTTCCGAGTCCTTCCAAGGCGCTGAGGTGCACATTCCGCAGCTGCTTCACCCAGTCCTCCGGCCCCAGGGGCAGGACCTCGGAGCCGAAGCCGAGGATCCACTGGTTCAATTCGTAGGTGGGGTGCACGCGGATGCGGTAACATTTCCATCCCGGATGGGGTGGCTCTTGGTCTTCCAACGGTTGTTGTGAAGCGTGGATGGGCTGGCTGTCGAGGTAGTGGGCCAGCAGCGGGGCAGCGGCCCACCGGAATTCCTGCACCCCATCCGATCCAGAGGTGATGCCCAATGAATCCTTGAAATACCGGTCTGCGTTGAAGTTTTTGTCCCGGATGAAGCGGGCGTCATCCAGCGTCACATCCCGCATGCGGTCGAGGGCGAAGGTCTTGACATGCTCCGCCCCCTCCGGCTTTCCGATGAGGTACCATCGGTTGCGGTATTCCTTGAGGAGGTAGGGTTCGATGCACCGCTCGCTGCCATCGCCCCCATCCGCAGTGAATTTTCGGTAGTGGAAGCGTACGGCGCGGTGTTCGGAAATGCCTGACATGAGCACGGCGATGTGCTCTGTGCCGAGCGTCTTGGGGGCTTGCTCGAATTGAACGTGCTGGTCGAGACCATCGCCCGGTGCGGTGGCGTGCACGCGTTCGAAGATGCGCCCGATGGCCGAGTGGTATTGCTGGAACACCGGCATGTCCCGGAATTGCAGGAGGGTCAGGGTGGCGAACCGCAAGGCTTGGAGGTCCTGCTCCTGCAGGTTCAGACCGCTGATGCTGTAATCCGGGTCCTCGTATTCGTAGCCGCGGTGTTCGGCGTTGTAGGCGATGGGGGCATGGTAGCCGAGGTCATTCTCATTGCGCATCGCCCACAGGTCCTTCTCAATGGTCGAGATGCTGATGCGTTCGCCCTCGCTGCCGTATAGCCCTTCTTCGCATGCTCGCCGCAGGTCCTCCTTGGTGGGGTAGGGGCGCATCTGGTTGGTGAGGCAACGGTCGATGATGCGGTAGCGGAGCAGGGCGTACTTGTTGGCGGGCATTGCAGTGGTCTGGGGGTGTCAAGCAGGGAATCCGATGGTGTCGAGCATCCACAGCACGGCGGGCAGGAGCAGGAGGGACCAAGTGAGGTCGATGAGGGCAAACTTGCGGATGTCAAGGAGGTCCAGTCCAAGCGCGAGCAGGAGGATGCCGCCAAGGCCGGACAACTCTACGACCAGGTCTTCCGGGATGCCGGATCCCACCGCCGCGAAGCCGAGGGTCAGACCGCCCTGGATGACCAGCACGGTGCCGGCGGAAAGGAGCACGCCCCGGCCCAGTGCTGCGGCCAGGAAGAGCGAGCTGATCAGGTCCATGGTGCCCTTGGCCAGCAGGATGGTGGGGTCGCCGAGCAGGCCGTCCTGCATGCAGCCGACGAGGGTCATCGCTCCGACACAGAAAAGGAGGGTGGACTGGACGAGGGCTGCTCCATCACCTTCTCCCAGTCGGTCGGCAGCCCGGCGAATGCGGGCGTCCAGTCCGATGGCCTGACCCATGCCCGCACCCAGGACGAGGGCGATGAAGGTGCCTATGGGCCTTTGGATGCCCGTCATCATATCGACCCCGATGTACAAGGTGAACAGACCGATGGCGGCAAAGACGGCCTTGCGCAGCTTTTCCGGGACGCGTTTCCTGAGCAACAGGCCCGCGGAGGCCCCTGCGGCCACCGTCACGGTATTGTAAAGCGTACCCAACATGTCGCCAAGTTACTTTTGGACTGCGCCTCGGCGCACGCCATTCGAGAACCCGACCGCACATGTCATTCACCGTTGTTTCCCAGGATCCCCATTCCCGCGCCCGTTCCGGGACTTTGGAGACCGGGCACGGCACCATCCGCACGCCCATCTTCATGCCGGTGGGCACCCAAGGCTCGGTCAAATCCGTGCCGCAGGACGTGCTCGCGGATGTGGTGGACCCCGACATCATCCTGGGCAACACCTATCACCTTTACCTCCGGCCGGGATTGGACGTGTTGCAGAAGGGGGGAGGACTCCATGGATTCATGGGGTGGAACCGGCCCATCCTGACGGACTCCGGAGGCTATCAGGTCTACAGCCTGGCCGAGAACCGCAAGATCAAGGAGGAGGGCGTGACCTTCCGCAGCCATATCGACGGCAGTCCACACCTGTTCACCCCCGAGCGCGCGGTGGACATCCAGCGCGTCATCGGGGCGGACATCATCATGGCCTTCGATGAATGTCCGCCCTACCCCTGCGACTACAAGTATGCCCGTGAGTCGATGGAGATGACGCACCGTTGGCTTGACCGGTGCATCGCCCGCATGGCCGAGACCGAGCCGCTGTACGGCCACGACCAGATGCTCTTTCCCATCGTGCAGGGGTCGACCTTCCCGGAACTGCGCAAGGCCTCGGCCCATGCCGTCGCGGAAAGGGGTGCGGCGGGCAATGCCATCGGCGGCCTGTCCGTTGGGGAACCGCACGAAGAGATGTACGCGAGTGTGGCCCTTTGCACCGAGATCCTGCCGGAGGACAAGCCACGCTACCTCATGGGGGTCGGAACTCCGGCCAACCTGCTGGAGAACATCGCCCTTGGCGTGGACATGTTCGACTGCGTGATGCCCACCCGGAATGCGCGCAACGGCATGTTGTTCACCCGTCAGGGTACGGTCAACATGCGGAATCGGAAGTGGGAGGACGATTTCTCCCCACTCGACCCGACCGGCACGGCGGATGTGGACCACCGCTACAGCCGTGCCTATGTGCGTCACCTTTTCCGCGCAGGAGAGATCCTGGCCCTTCAGATCGCCACGGTGCACAACCTGGTGTTCTACCTCGATTTGATGCGGGAGGCCCGGGAACGCATTGCAGATGGTTCCTTCACGGCGTGGAAGGATGCCCTGATTCCGACCCTTGAGCAGCGCTGCTGACGGACTGCATGCGCATCCTCGACCGCTATATCGTCCGCCAGTTCCTGGGCACCTTCTTTCTGATGGTCGCCTTGTTCTGTGTGGTGGCGGTCGTGTTCGACATCGCGGAGAACCTCGAGCGGCTGATCGAGAACGGCGCACCCTGGGGTGAGGTCCTCGGCTCTTATTATGTGAGCTTCTGCCTGGCCCTGGGCAACATGCTGAGCGCCTTCATCGTCTTCCTGACCATTCTGCTGTTCACCAGCCGGCTTGCCCAACGCAGCGAGATCATCGCGGTGCTGGCTGGCGGCATTTCGTTCCAGCGGCTGATGCGGCCCTATTTCATGGCCTCGACCATCCTCGTGGCGGGCAGCCTGTTGCTCGCCCATGTCATCCTGCCCATTTCAAATGAGCGGAAGCTGGACTTCGAAGTGGAGTACATCCACAAGGAGTTCCACATTGCCGAGCAGCATCTGTACCGCGAGATCCAGCCGGGGACGGTGGTCTACTTCCGTTCGGTGAATGCCGGTCGCCAGGTGGGGTACAGGTTCGTCCTCGAGCAATGGCGGGATGGGCGGCTCGCCGAGAAATGGACGGCGAGCAAGGCGAAGTGGCTGCCGGAGGAGCAGACCTGGAGGGTGTCCAACCTGCGGAAGCGGACGTGGGATGCGGATGGCGGCGAGACCTTCGAACGCCTGGCTGTGCTCGATACGGCGCTCGTGATGCGCATGGAGGATTTCGGGCAGCGCTCACAGGCCATGTCCACCCTCGGTTGGACAGCCTTGCAGGAGGCCATCGAGCGGGAGAAGGCCAAGGGATCGGGTGGAGAGCGCATGCTCGAGCTGGAAGCTCACACCCGGACATCCAATGCCTTCGCCATCTACATCATGGCGCTTATCGGGGTAAGTGTGGCCAGCAGGCGCCAACGCGGGGGCACGGGCATCCACATCCTCATCGGTGTGGTGGTCGGATTCATTTACGTATTCAGTGCCAAGCTGATGTCGGTTTCGGCCACCCATGCGGGCATCCTGCCCGCAGTGGCCGCCTGGACGCCGAACGTACTGTTCGGTCTGCTCGGCGTCATCCTGTACCGGAGGGCGCCCAAGTGAGGCTCAGGCCGGGAAGCGTCCCTGCCAGGTCGTCCAATCCACCGGGCACCCTTGCAGCAGTTCGGCGGGGGGCGCTTCGTGGAAGAAGCCGAATACGGTGGAGCCGCTTCCGCTCATGTCGGCGAACGTGGCGCCGTGGTCCTTCAGACGTTGGAGCGCCTCACCGATGACAGGATGCCGTTCGGATACCGGCAGGGTGAAGTCATTGCGCAGTGTGTCGTCCCACTCCGATGGTGAGCTGCCGGTCCACTTCAGCAGGTTTGGACGGGCATCATCAGGCGTCACCCATGAAAAGGCGGCTGCGGTTGGTACATGGACGTTGGGGTGGATCAAGGCGATCCACCAACCGCCCAGTTGAAGTTCAACCGGTTTGATGTGTTCGCCCCTGCCCGAAACATGTGCGTAGGCATTTCGGATGAAGAAGGGGCAATCCGATCCAAGCCGTGCGGCCAGGCCTTCCAATTGCGGGGTTTCGATGCCGAGGCCCAAGAGTCGGTTCAGGGCAACCAGCGCGAAGGCGCCATCTGCGCTTCCCCCTCCGAGCCCCGCTCCCATGGGTATGGCCTTGGCCAGGTGGAAACGGACCGGAGGCAGGTCATGTGATTCCGAGAGCAGGGCATGGGCCTTCAGGATGAGGTTGTTGTCATCGTCGCCAGGAATGGACAATCCATGGGTGACGATTGTGCAGTCCTGCCCTGCATCGAGGATTTCGAGCTCCAGACTGTCGTGCCAGGGGATGGGAAGGAACAGGCTTTCAATGTCGTGGAAGCCGTCATCGCGGCGGCGCCTGACCTGCAGGCCCACATTGACCTTGGCATTGGGGAACACGACCATGGTGCCGTGGCGGACTTGGTGTGCCTCAGCCATTGAAGTAGCCGTATTGCTTCAGCTTCCGCTCGTCATCGCGCCAGTCCTTGTCGACCTTAATGCGCAATTCGAGGAAGACCTTTTCACGGAGGAATCCCTCGAGGTCCTTTCTCGCGTCGGTAGCGAGCCGCTTGATCATCTTGCCCCCCGCACCGATGAGGATGGCCTTCTGGGAGTCGCGCGCCACCTGTATGGTCGCTTCGATGCGGCGCAGCGGTTTGCCTTCCTTGGTCTGGTCCTGCTTGAAGGATTCGACCACGACCTCGCTGCTGTAGGGCACCTCCTGGCGGCAGTGGGTGAGGATTTTCTCGCGGATGATCTCGGACACGAAGAAGCGCATGGGCTTGTCGGTCATCTCATCCTTGGGGAAGAAAGGGGGAGAGGGGGGCAGCTGGGCGACGATGCGTTCGAGCAGGTGGTCGAGGTTGAATCCATGCAATGCACTGATGGGATGGATCTCCGCTCGGGGGATCAGCGCCTGCCAATGTTCAATGTGTTCCTTGATGGACTCCTGGCTTCCGAGGTCGACCTTGTTGATGAGCAGCAGAACGGGGATGTCCATGCGCTGCACTTTCTCGAGCGTCTCGGGGTGGGCGAGGGTGCGCTCGTCGGGCGTGGTGACGATGAGGAGGACGTCGGCATCGCGCAGAGCGGTCCTAACGAACTTCATCATGCCCTCCTGCAACTTGTATGCGGGGTCGAGTACGCCTGGCGTGTCGGAGTAGACAATTTGCCAATCGTCGCCCGATACGATGCCCATGATGCGGTGGCGCGTGGTCTGGGCCTTGGCGTTGATGATGCTCAGCCGTTCTCCGACGAGCCTGTTCATCAAGGTGGACTTGCCCACGTTGGGCGAGCCGATGATGTTGACGAAGCCGGCGCAGTGCTCGGCTTTTGCATTCGTTTGGGACACGGGCATCGAATTTCGCTTGCAAAGAAAGAAGACCCACCTATCTTCGCCGTCCCGTTCGCGGGAAATTGATCGCGGTGTGGAGCAGTTGGTAGCTCGTCGGGCTCATAACCCGAAGGTCGCAGGTTCGAGTCCTGCCACCGCAACAAAAGGGCTTGTTTCGGAACAAGTCAGATGAAAGGGTCAGCACGGGTGCTGGCCCTTTTTCGTGCCTTATGGCTTCGGCTGAATCAGATTATAACCTCTTGGCGCTTGTTGCGTGGCAAAGCTTCAATTGAAGGCGCTGTTGGCCGAGGTGAAATATTAATCTGTTTAAAATCAGCAACTTGAATTTCAATCCGGTGCTTTTTGGATCAGGGCTGCTGGTCGGATGTGGTTCCCGTTCCTCCCAGGTCTGAAACAACAATTTCACAGGGAATTTGTAGACGCAACGCATGTCCCCGACATGATTATATGCTCATCCGTCACATTGTTTGGGCCATTGAATTACTAAAAAATTTAATTGGTCGATTTGCTGCCAGGCTTAGGAAGGCCATGACCAGCGGAAGGGATGTATAATTCGACGAAGGGGCATCGGCGCTTATTGGAAGAAGGGGAAGATTTGAGAACTTGCCTGAACCTGTTCACGCAGGAGAAAAACCAAATGGAACCAAACCACTTGTGATGCGTCTCACATCTCTCTTTCTGGCCCTCATGTGTTGGGCCACGTCCTATTCCCAGATCCAGCAGATCGCGGTCAACTCCGCTCCCGCTCCGGATGGGTATGAACTTCGCGATACGGTAATCAATGAGAACATCGGCATTCTTGTCGGTGCCCTCGGGGTTACGGACCTCACTGGCTACAGCTGTTCACGGCTGTATGTCGTGATGAACAACGCGGATGACTTCATGTCCTCGGTATCGGGTGATGCCATCAACCCGACGTATGTCAACACCACAACGAGCTTCCACCATTCTGCTCTCGGTGCTGCTACGCCCAACGGCATCAACAGCCTGCTGTTCCCCGTCTATCCGGATTTGCCGTTTGATAGCTGGGTCACCATTGGTCTGGAAGGTGTTCCCAACGCCGCGATCGGTGAAGCTGCCGTTGCTACGGTGCAATCCACGGCCAATCCTTGGGCGACCAACTTTGACTTGGGTGGCGGCCTTCCCGGCGGCAACATCTCCATTGATGACCCGATTGGAGGTGCTTGGTATGCTCTGAACGGTGACGCCAACGGTGTAGCTGGAGCAGACCTTGAAGTATTGGTCGGACAGTTCACCACTGACGGAGATCTGAGCGGTCAGCTGTACTGCCAGGTCTTTATTAATGGTGATGGATCCAACGAGTTCCGTGACACCTTTTACTTCGGTGCCGGTAATTCGCCTGGATGTACCGATGCCACGGCCTGTAACTACGATGCCGACGCTGCCATCGATGATGGTTCCTGCACCTACCCTGCAGACGTTTGTGACGGTGCAACCAACCTCGATTGTGATTGCAACTGTCTCAACGATGCCGATACCGATGGTGTTTGTGACGAGGATGAGGTGCCCGGTTGTACCGATGCGGAAGCCTGTAACTACGACAGTGCCGCAACGGACGACGATGCGTCTTGTACCTACCCGACTGCAGCCAACCTCGATTGTGATGGCAACTGTTTGAACGACGCGGATAGTGACCTCGTTTGTGACGAGGATGAAATCCCCGGTTGTACGGATGCGGAGGCCTGCAACTACAACAGTGCAGCCACGGACGATGACGCTTCCTGTACCTATCCGGAAGCTGCCAATCTCGATTGCGACGGAAACTGCCTGAATGACGCTGATGGCGACCTCGTGTGCGACGAAGATGAGATTGGAGGCTGTACCGAAGCTGGTGCTTGCAACTACGATGCTGCTGCCACGGACAACGATGGTTCCTGTGAGTACACGACCTGTGCTGGTTGTACCGGTGCCACGGCGTGTAACTATGACGCCGACGCCACGATTGACGATGGCTCCTGTGTCTACGCAGACGATCCTTGTGAGACCTGCAATCCCGACGGTACGGTAAATCCCAACGACGACGACGGTGACGGCGTCTGCAATGCAGACGAGACCGAGGGTTGTACGGATCCCGCCGCCTGTAACGACGGCGCCTACACGGACACGGACAACAGCCTCTGTGAGTACCCCATCGACCTGTACGGTGTGGATTACGTGGACTGCGATGGCAACTGCCTGAACGATGCTGACGGCGATGGCGTTTGTGACGAGGATGAGGTTCCCGGTTGTACCGAGGAGGCTGCCTGTAACTATGACGCTGCTGCCACGGACAACGATGGTTCCTGCCAGTACCCGATTGACCTCTATGGCATCGACTACGTTGATTGTGACGGCAACTGCCTGAATGATGCGGATAACGATGGTGTCTGCAACGAGGACGAGACGGAGAGCTGCACGGACCCCGCTGCCTGTAACTACGACGATGACCCGCTCGCCGATACGGACAACACCCTCTGCATTTACCCCGAGGACCTCTACGGAGTTACCAATGTCGACTGTGACGGTGCGTGCCTCAATGACGCCGATGGAGACCTCGTGTGTGATGAGGATGAGATCCCCGGTTGTACCGATTCCGGTGCGAACAACTATGACCCGGCTGCCACGGACGACGATGGAAGCTGCACGGGTTGTACCAATCCCATTGCTGACAACTACTATGCCGGTGCAGACCTCGATGATGGCACTTGTGTCATCAGCGGTTGTACCGATGCCGAAGCCTGTAACTACTTCGACCAGGCCAACAATGAGGACGGCTCCTGCCAATACCCGATTGACCTTTACGGTGCCAGCAACGTCGATTGTGACGGTGTCTGCCTGAACGACGCCGACGGAGACGGAACCTGTGATGAGGATGAGGACCTGGATGAGGTGCTCGACATCATCAATGGTGAGAGCGGCTCCGAGCTTGACACCACCATCAGCATCATCGAGGACCTCGTCCTCGGCGGAGGCGGTGGTGACAACTTCAACGACGCCTTCGGAGGCCTCGGCATCGGCTTCACGCCTGAGACCGGTGGCCAAGCTACCAACCACCTTGTGGCTACCCTCGACATCAGCTGCAGCGGAATCGCTGACGTGACTACCGTCCGGTTGAGCGGTCCCTGGTGGGGCTGGGATCCCAATGGTGGTCCCGAAGCCACGGAAGTGTCCGCTGGCATCTGGCAGGTCGTGTTCGACCCCGCCCCCGGTGCCGACATGGAGTACAAGTGGGTCATCAACGGTGAGTACGAGGACCTCCTCGACTTCGGTGCCGACCTCCTCTATGGTGACGGATATGATGACTACCTGAACGGTGCTTGTGCTCCGATTACCGACTACTACAGCTACGCCAACCGCCTCTGGAGCATGGGTTCCGGTGACATTGACGACACGTGGGGCCAGTGCACCGCCTGTTCACAGGTGGCCACCTGTGGTACCCTCTTCCTGCCGACCGACGCGGCTTGGGCTTCCGCCGGCTACAACCTCGAGGCCCTCAGCCAGGAGGTTATCGGTGACCTGCTTGCCGGACACGTTTTCCTCGGTTTCTGTGACCACCTCCAGAATGGTGAGCAGCTGACCAACTGGTATGGTGAAATCTTCCAGTTCAGCGATGATGGCGCCGGCAACCGGAGCCTCCAGTCCTTGATCAGTGGAGATACCTACCCGGTGATTGATGGAGCATACGACTTCGACAGTGGTAGCCAGGTCTACACCCTCGGTGGTGTGATCGCCCTCGCTTCCGCCGACCCCTGCCTCGGTTGCACGGGTCTGGAGATGACGGGCAGCATTGCCGACTACTCTGTGGAGTGTGAGTCCGACCTTGACGCCGCCATGGCTGCGAGCGATGTGACCGCCTTCGCATGCTCCGAGCTCGAACTCGACGCCGTCCACAGCACGAAGCTGCAGTTCGACGGACGCAACCAGGACGAGAACGGTGGCGGTACCAGCCAGACCTGGAACGTCATTTCCGCCGGTAACGATCCCGACTTCAACAACGGTATTGACGCCCTGTTGCAGTTCTACGACATCAATGGTGACATGGGTCAGGCCGCGTACTTCATCGAGGACGCCGCTGCCGGTGGTGTGACCATGACGCAGTACGAGAACGGTACGGCCCTCCTCGAGGGTGCTGTGTTCGACATGAACAACCCCAGCCGTGGTCTCGACATCCACTTCTACTTCGAGAACCGCACCGCAGGTACGGCTTGGGGCGGAGGCTTCAAGAACGACTACGGTTGTGACGTCAACACCGACCTCTGGACCATGTACACCCTGAACGATGACATGAGCTACGCGACGGGTCGCGGTGACTGGCAGTTCGGAACGCTCCTGCGTTTCAACCACCAGCCGGCCAGCCAGTACTTCGGTTACCAGCTCGGCGACGGTGCCAACAACCACAACTGTGACGACAACGGATTCTCCGGATGGTTCAGCTGGAGTGGTGCGATTACGGGTGAGCCAGCCTATGGCCAAGCCGGTGACATCATCTCTACCCTCGTGCCTACCGTGGATTACGCTACGGATTGCCAAGACGGCGAATTCGTTGAGTTCCACTATGCCGCATTCGATGAGCTCTGCAACATTGCCCAGCTCAACGTGCAGACGGTGGACCGCAACGATGTGACGGCTCCGACTTACGTTTCAGGTGGTGATGACATCACGTTGG
>CALKUW010000238.1 GCA_937996585.1 uncultured Flavobacteriales bacterium | reverse complement strand
CTGGCGCATCCCGATCCGGGGTGGGGCAGGAGCGAACTTTTCGTGCAGGCCGGGCTGTATGCCGAACAGTTGGAGCGGTGGTTTTCCGTGTTTCCGAAGGAACAGGTCAAGGTGCTGTTCAACGCATCGCTTTCTGACGACGAGACGTGGAGGGACCTGGCGGACTGGCTGCGGTTGGATGGTGTCATCCCGGAGGCGCCGGCAGAGCGGGTCAATGCGGCTGGCCGGGCGCGATGGGAAGGGCTGAACCGGTGGCTCACGCAGTCGGGCGGCAAGCAGTGGCTGGGCCGCGTTGTGCCCGGCAGCCTGAAAGGGCGGGCTGGTCGTCTGTGGTATTCGCAATCCCGGCTGCCCGGCCTGTCTGATTCTGACCGGCACGCCTTGTTCACCCACTTCGAGGAGGACCTCGCAAAGCTCGAGCAGATGCTCGGCATCGATTTGGCCCATTGGCGCCCTTGATTTTTTCGTAGACGTTTGTTGCACAGAAAGGTGGGGGGCGTATTCTTGCTCCGCATACTCCATCTGGAATGCCAACCCTGTTCGACAGTTGGGTGAAGCCGGCCTTGCAGCGCCGGTGGAAGCAGATTCGGCTCTGAGCCGCGGGTGACGCTGCGGAGTCGCGCTTCGGTATGAAGGGCGTCCGTCCGGCCCATCCCCTCTCTCTCCCCAACATCCGAACCCCAATGAAAACCAGGTACCTCGATCTGATCGAGCAAACTTTCGAATGGCCACAGGACGAATTCGTCCTCGAGGATGGCCACCTCCGTTTCCACGGCATCGACCTCATGGAGCTGGTCGAGCGCTATGGAACCCCCCTCCGTTTCACCTACCTGCCGCGCATCGGCGAAAGCATCCGAAAAGCGACCGGATGGTTCACCGAATCGATGGAAAAGCTGGGCTACGAAGGATCCTACCATTATTGCTACGTCACGAAGAGCTCGCATTTCAGGCACGTAACCGAAGAGGTGCTCCGCCACGGCGCCCGGCTTGAGACCAGCAGTGCTTTCGACCTCGACATCGTACGTTCCCTCGAAGCGGAAGGCCACCTCGACCGGAAAAGCACCGTGGTGTGCAACGGATTCAAGACGCGTTCCTACATCGACCGGATTGCCTCCATGCATGCCGAGGGTTTCACCGGCATCCTGCCCGTCCTCGACAATGAGCTCGAGTTCGCCATGCTGGATGAGGCCGTGGGCGCCCCGATGGAAGTGGGGCTGCGCATCGCCTCGGAGGAAGAGCCCAAATTCGAGTTCTATACCTCCCGCCTGGGCATGGGCTACCGCATGATCCAGCCTTTCTGGAAGGAGCACCTGGAAGGACATCCCAACCTGAAGCTCAGGATGTTGCACTTCTTTGTCAATACGGGCATCCGCGACACGGCCTATTACTGGAACGAGCTCCGCAAGGCGCTCGACGTGTATTGCACATTGCGCAAGGAATGCCCCGACCTCACGGCACTCAACATCGGTGGGGGCCTCCCGATCAAGAACTCCCTCGGCTTCGAATACGATTACCGCTACATGATCGAGGCCATCCTCGAGCAGATCATGGTCCACTGCGCAGAGCGCGGCGTGCCGGTGCCGGACATATTCACCGAGTTCGGCTCCTTCACCGTCGGGGAGGCCGGTGGCACGCTGTACAAGGTGCTCTACCAGAAGCGGCAGAACGACCGGGAGAAGTGGAACCTCATCGACTCCAGTTTCATGACGACCCTGCCCGATACGTGGGCCATCAACAAGCGGTTCATGATGCTCCCGGTCAACCGCTGGGAGGATGATTACGAGCGCGTGTTCCTTGGCGGATTGACCTGCGACAGCGATGATTACTACAATTCCGAGCAGCACCTGAATGCCATCTACCTGCCGGAATTCGCTCCGGAGAAGCCCCTGTATCTCGCCTTTTTCAATACCGCCGCTTACCAGGACAACATCGGGGGGCATGGCGGTGTCCACCATTGTTTGATTCCGGGACCGAAGCACGTCCTACTCGACCGCGACGGTGAAGGGCGACTGGTGGCGGAGACCTTCTGCGAGGAGCAGCAGGCCGAGGATGTGCTCACCTTGCTTGGATATGGTCAGGAAAGAAGGCAGCGGGTGCGCCTCGAGGAAGAGGCCACGCTGAAGGCCAAGCGGGCTGAATCCCGTCGCAAGGCCTTCCGGGCGGCGCAATCCATCCGGCAATGAGTGAAGTGATGACCCCTCCGGTTGTGGGTGTTCGGCATTACGCCGGTGAGCCCGTCCTCGTAGGAGATCGCACCCCGCGTGCGGCCATTCTGCCCGTGCCCTACGATGGGACGAGCACGTGGGGAAAGGGGGCCGACAAGGGGCCGGCGGCGTTGTTCGAGGCGCTCGAGAACATGGAGCTCTACGACATCGAAACCGACACCGAAGTGCACGCCGAAGGCATCGCCATCCTGGCCGATCTCCGTTCAGGAGAATCCGATGACTTGGTGTCTCCGGAGGTGGTGCGTGATGTCGTAAAGGACAGTGTTTCGGGCCTGCTTTCTGAAGGCGTCCTGCCCGTCCTGGTGGGCGGCGAACACAGCGTGAGCATCGGTGCGATCCAGGCTTGTGCCGCGGCACATCCCGAAATAGCGGTGCTGCAGCTCGATGCGCACAGCGACCTGCGCCCGGAGTTCCACGGGTCGTCCTGCAACCACGCCTGCGCCCTGCACTGGGCGTCACGCAACCTCCGGCTCGTGCAGGTGGGCATCCGCAGCACCGAATCGGCCGAGAAGGTGTTCGAGCAGCCTGGCCGTGTCTTCCACGCCCGATACTGCCACGATGTGCCGGATGTGGGTTGGATCAGTGAGGCCGTGGAGCAACTTGGACCCGCCGGTACCCCCCTGTACATCACGGTGGACCTCGATGTTTTCGACCCCGCCTACCTGCCGGAAACGGGCACCCCCGAACCCGGTGGGCTCGACTGGTACCAAGTGACCGGACTCATCCGGGCCGCTGCAGAGCGGCACAAGGTCGTGGGGCTGGACGTGGTGGAACTGGCACCCCGGACGGAACGCAGTCCGAGCGCCTTCACCGCGGCCAAACTGCTGCACAAGATGTTGACCTATTCCCTCAACCCCGCTCCCATCGGAGCGCAATCCTGAAGCCGCCATGGAGACGAAACCCTTCATCCGGAATTTTGCGGAACGGCATTACCGCCACTTCAATTCAGCGGTCATTGCCGATGCTGCCAGCGCCTATGAGGCCTGCCTGGATCAGGGCGGCAAGATGATGATTACCCTGGCCGGGGCCATGAGCACAGCGGAGCTGGGCCGGAGCCTGGCGGAGATGATCCGACAGGACAAGGTGCACATCATTAGCTGCACCGGGGCGAACCTCGAGGAGGACGTGATGAACCTCGTGGCCCACGACCACTACGAGCGTGTCCCGCACTATCGGGACCTTTCGCCGGAGGAGGAACAGGCACTGCTGGACCGCGGCCTCAACCGCGTGACGGACACCTGCATTCCGGAGGAGGAGGCCTTCCGCAGGCTGGAAGGGGTCATGGTGGACCTGTGGAAAGCCGCCGAAATACAAGGCGTGCGGAAGTTCCCCCACGAATTCTTCTACGACGCCCTGCTTGGTGGCCAGCTGGACGACGCCTTCCAGATCGATCCGGCGGACAGCTGGATGCACGCCGCTGCCGAGAAGGGGCTACCCATCGTATGTCCGGGCTGGGAGGACAGTACGCTCGGCAACATCTTCGCCGCCCATTGCATGGAGGGCGATGTGCAGCCGGGCACGGTGAAGGGGGGCATCGAATACATGATGCAACTCGCCGATTGGTACACCCGGACCACGGAGGAGACGGGCCAAGGCGTGGGCTTCTTCCAGATCGGGGGCGGCATTGCCGGTGACTTTCCCATCTGCGTGGTGCCCATGCTGCACCAGGACCTCGGCCGGACCGGTGTTCCGCTCTGGTCCTATTTCTGTCAGGTCTCGGACAGCACGACCAGCTATGGAAGCTATTCCGGAGCGGTGCCCAATGAGAAGATTACCTGGGGCAAGCTCGGTGTAGAGACACCCCGGTTCATCATCGAGTCGGACGCCACCATCGTGGCGCCGCTCTTTTTCGGTTGGCTGCTCGATTGGTAAGCCTCAAGCACGACGACATGAAACGCATCATCAAGAGCTACAACAACATCGAGGACAGACACCTCGCCCTCATCGCCGCCGCCTACC
>CALKUW010000237.1 GCA_937996585.1 uncultured Flavobacteriales bacterium | reverse complement strand
GTGATCATGAAGATGCCGATCATCACGCCGAGCAGGGACAGGAGGGTCCGGAGCCGGTTGGTCACCAGCGCCTGCCAGGCCTGGATGAAACTCTCTGCGAACAACCTGCGGGACATGTGTGCTAAACTACGCCCACCCAGGTTTGAGCAGGACCTTGGGGTGGGCTAATTTCGCCGCTTCTTCGACCCGCCCGACCCCATGGAACGTCCCATTCGCCGCGCCCTCATTTCCGTCTTCCACAAGGAAGGCCTCGCCCCCATCGTCGAAAAGCTGCAGGCCGCCGGCGTGGAAATCCTGTCCACCGGAGGCACCCAGCGTGCCATCGAAGCCCTCGGTGCCGAAGTGACGCCGGTGGAGTCCGTGACGCGGACGGCCGAGATGCTGGGTGGCCGGGTCAAGACGCTCCATCCCATGGTCTTCGGCGGCATCTTGGCCCGCCGCGATTTCGAGGCGGATGACGTCGACGTGGCCGAGCACGGCATCGGACAGATCGACCTCGTAATCGTGGACCTCTACCCCTTCGAGGAGACCCTTGCTTCGGGTGCGGATGAGGGGGAGATCATCGAAAAGATCGACATCGGCGGCATCGCCCTGATCCGCGCTGCCGCCAAGAACTTCAGGGACGTCGTGTGCATTCCATCGCGCGGTCAATACGCGGATCTGGTGGAAGCCCTGTCCGACGGGATGAGCACGGATCTCGACTTCCGCCGCCGCATGGCCGGCGCCGCTTTCGGCGTCTCCTCCGGTTACGACGCCGCCATCGGAAAGTGGGTCCGTGAAGGCGGGCAGCCCGAGGTGCTGTCCCTGCTTGAAACGGCTTCCAACCCCTTGCGCTACGGTGAGAATCCGCACCAGACGGGCGCGTTCTTCGGCGATCTGGAGGGCCTGTTCACCCAGCACAACGGCAAGGCCCTGAGCTACAACAACCTCCTCGACGTCGACGCCGCCGTGCAGCTCATGGCCGAATTCAAGGACGACGACCCGACCATTGCCATCCTGAAGCACAACAACGCCTGCGGCCTCGCCACCCGGGATATCCTGTCCCAAGCCTATGCCGACGCCCTCGCGGGCGATCCGGTATCCGCCTTCGGTGGCGTGGTCATCGCCAACCGCACCATGGACCTCGCCACGGCTGAGGCCCTGCACACCCTCTTCTGCGAGGTGGTCATCGCCCCGGATTTCGAGCCTGCAGCGCTGGCCCTGCTCAGCGGCAAGAAGAACCGCATCCTGTTGACCCAGCACCATTGGCCTTCAGCCGCGAAGCTGGTGCGCTCGGCCCTCGGCGGCTACCTCGTACAGCAGCCGGATGACCGCGTGGAGGGGCCCGCCGATTTCGATTGCGTCACGAAAACTGCGGTGACAGAAGCGCAGGCAGCCGACCTGGCCTTCGCCCTGAAGCTGGTCAAGCACACGCGGTCAAACACCATCGTACTGGCCCGCAATGGCCAGCTGCTCGCCAGTGGAACAGGGCAGACCTCCCGCGTGGATGCCTTGAACCAGGCCATCGACAAGGCCGGGCGCATGGGCTTCCCGCTGGAAGGTGCCGCCATGGCCAGCGATGCCTTCTTCCCCTTCCCGGACTGCGTCGAGATCGCCCACAAGGCCGGCATCACCTCAGTGGTCCAGCCCGGGGGTTCCATCAAGGACAACCTCAGTGTCGCCTACTGCGACGACCACGGTCTGGCCATGGCCATGACCGGCATCCGCCACTTCCGGCATTGATCCGAACCGGTTCGTCCCGGTTTTCAGGCTTATTCACCATTCGGCGTGTTGATTCTTCCGCAACACCGGCCCCAACGACGCCGTTAATCCACCAACTTTGGGTGCAATGGGCTTGTTCAACTTCTTCATGCAGGAGATCGCCATCGATCTCGGCACGGCCAACACGGTGATCTACTACGAGGACCAGGTGGTGGTGGATGAACCGTCCATCGTCGCCAAGGACCGCGCATCCAACAAGACCGTGGCCATCGGGCGCCAGGCCCAGCAGATGCACGGCAAGACGCACGAAAACATCAAGACGGTCCGGCCTTTGAAGGACGGCGTGATCGCCGACTTCCAGAGCGCGGAAGACATGATCAAGGGCATGATACGGATGATACAGCGCCGCCGGAGCCTGTTCAACCCGACCCTGCGCATGGTCATCTGCATCCCCTCGGGCATCACGGAGGTCGAGAAGCGGGCGGTCAAGGACAGCGCCGAACACGCCGGAGCCAAGGAAGTCTTCCTGATCCATGAGCCCATGGCTGCGGCCATCGGTATCGGCATCGACGTGGAGGAGCCGATGGGCAACATGATCATCGACATCGGCGGGGGTACCTCGGAGATTGCGGTCATCGCCCTCGGCGGCATCGTGACCGACAAGAACATCCGCGTGGCCGGTGACGAGTTCACCCAGGACATCGAGGAATACATGCGCCGCCAACACAACATCCTCGTGGGTGAGCGAACGGCAGAGCAGATCAAGATCGAGGTGGGCAGTGCCCTGACCGAGCTCGACGACCCGCCGGAGGATTACGCGGTGCGCGGCCGCGACCTCATGACGGGCATCCCGAAGGAGATCCTCGTGAGCTACGCGGAAATCGCCATGGCCCTGGACAAGTCAATCTCCAAGATCGAGGAGGCCATCCTGAGCTGCTTGGAGAACACGCCGCCCGAGCTCTCGGCGGACATCTACAAGACCGGCATCTACCTCGCGGGCGGGGGCGCCCTGCTCCGCGGTCTGGACAAACGGATCAGCGGCAAGACCCGCCTTCCAGTGCACGTCGCAGAGGAGCCGCTGCGCGCCGTGGCCCGCGGAACGGCCATTGCACTCAAGAACGTCGAGAATTTCGCCTTCCTGATGCGCGAGTGAGCCCGGCCTGCCCATGCGGAACCTCTGGCTGCTCCTCCAACGAAACGCGTTCCCCCTCGCCTTCATCGCCCTGATGGCGGTGTCCCTTTCCGTGCTCTTCCGCCACAA
>CALKUW010000236.1 GCA_937996585.1 uncultured Flavobacteriales bacterium | reverse complement strand
TCTCTTCATCAGTAGTGCAGGTATTCCTCGCTGAGGGCGAAGGCCGTGTACACGAGTTCGGGGGTCATCGTCGGGTTCTAGGCGAGGTAGTTACGCATCCACGTCCGTTCGGCTTCGGTGGGGTAGCGGACGAGGAACCGCACGTAGGTGTCATCGATGAAGCCGTCGGGGTCCTGTACCATCACGCCGGCGTCGGGGAGCTGGACGTTGGCGTCCTGCATGAAGTTGGACACCAGCGTGGCGCGTGCAATGTCTTGGTCGCCAATGCTGAAGAAGGCCTGCTTCACTTCGAAGAGCTCGGCGCTGCCGAGGGCCTCACCAAAGAGGTCGGCATACAGGATGGTGATCCACTGGTCGATGGATTTCACCCGGTCCTTCTCGGCGTTGGAGGCATTCAATTCGAGTGGCTGGAGCCCATAGGTCACGTCGGGCTCCGCCGAGCAACCCGCGATCAGCAGGAGGGTGGAACCGGCCACGGCCACGCATGTGCCGCGCATGGATGGGATCATTCGGGTCATTCGAAATCGGCGTATTCGTCAGAGGAGATGAGCAGCTTCAACAGGGGGCGGATGTCCACATCAGGCCCGGTCGCGGCCCGCCAAGCGACCATTTCCGCCCCGGTGATCGGCCGCACGAGGAGTTTTTCCGCCAACCAGCGGACAGCGCCTTCTTCGAATTCAGGGTCGCCGACCATGGCATCGAGGAAGTCGAACCGGTCTTCGATGACCTCGCCGAAGAGGAGGGAGGGCGCTCCGAATTCCACGGCTGCGTAGGCCTGCTCGAATTCGGCTTCGGTGGGGTAGCGGCCGTACAGGTCGTCGAATGCGGCGTTCACGAAGTTGAAGCTGTTCATGTTGATCTCGTCGTAAAACGAATTGTCACAGAATCTGCGGTTGACCTCGCGCCAATCGATGGTGCCGGCCCGGAATTCCTGTATGCTGAGGACCGTGCGCTCGAGCCGGTCGGCCTGGAAGTTGAAGAGCAGGTAGGCCGTGCCCCCCGCCAGGGAGTCCTGGGTGGCCAGGAATCGCTGGAATTCCATTTCAAGGATGAGGCTTTCCCGGCTCGCACCGTCCAGGAAGCGCCCGGTGAGGTCGTCGAAGACCTTGCGGTCATGGGCCGCGAGGTAGGTCGTGTCGGAGGCGCTCCCCGTCAAGCGGTCTACGAGGGCTTCGCGGGCTTCGGATTCGAGGTCTCCAGCGCGCAGTGCAGCCCGTTCCTCCTCCAATTCCTGAGGCAGGGGTTCCCGGCCGATGAGGTCGATGTAGGCGCGTGTCAGGTAGGCATCCACCACGACCGTAGGGACGCCTTCATAGATTGGAACCGGGTTGTCTTCGAAGCGGATGTCCTCCGGCTGGCACCCCGGGAAGAGCATCAGCAGGAATGCCGACAGAAGAATTTGAACATGAAGGCGCATGGGCTGTCTCAAAATAACAACGCTTTGTGACCCGAAGGGTTGAATTCCCCTTCCTTGGAAATAGTTTCGCAACCACAACCCCGAACCCTAGATGAACACCGTTTTTTCCTGCCGCTTGATGTCCCTGTTGCTGGCCGTCCTGTTTTGTTCGGTGCACGCCATGGGGCAGGACCGCGTTTTCGTGCTGTGCGAGGGTGCCCAGGATTTCTACTCGGGCGAGGTGTTGCAGGCGCCTGTGGTGGGGGTGATCGACCTGAATGCCCCTGATGCCGGTTTCGCGGTGCTGCACACTTTCGAGGGGCAGGCCTTCGCGGCTGACTTGTGCGTGGCGGCGGATGGTGAATCCCTTTATGTGGCCGGCGAGGACACGGTCTACAGGATGGACGCGTGGACGGGAGAGATTCTCGCAGCGCAGGCCCTACAGGGTGCCCGCCAGTTGGTGGAATACGAGGGACAGCTGTTCGTCACGCGCGGTGACTATGATCCGCTGACCTGGGGGTCGGTGGCCTTCGATGAATACCTCGTCGCGCTGGATGCGCAGACGCTGGCATGGGATGCGGCATGGGCGGCGGACGGCATTGCGGGCCCCGGCTTCTCCACGGAGGGGGCTTGTGTGCAGGAGGGCTTCCTTTATGTGGGCATCAACAATGCCTTTGCCTACGGCGAGGAAGTGGGGCGCATCGGTCGTGTGGAACTCGCAACGGGCAACTATGATGAGGTGGACCTCGGTCCCGAAGGGTTGAACCCTGTCCACCTGCTGGCAGCGGAAGATGGATCGGTCATCACCGTGAACGCTCGTCAATACGACGGCACTTCGCTGAGCCGGTGGTCGTCGTCCGAGGTGTCCACCGTACCTGTTGCGGAGGTGACGGCGGGATGCGGCGCAGCTGCGTGGCACGAGGACGGTGTGTTCTTCCAGGTGTATGGAGAAGGCGCATTCCGCAAGGTGGACGGCACCACGCTGGCACCTGTGGAAGGCTGGGCTGGCAATGGAACCTCCGTGTATTCCATGGAAGTGCTCGCCTCCGGTCGCGTCCTGCTCGGAACCACCGACTTCGTCTCATCGGGTCAGGTGGAGTTGTGGGACCTCGAGGAAGGGATGCTCTGGTCCATGCCCGTGGGGGTGGCTCCCGGAAAGTTGGGGCAGTCTTCCACGACGGTGCAGTCGGTCTCCCCGATGGTTCAAGTGGGTACCGCGACGCTTGAAGCCGCCTGTGATGTGATGGGGCGTCCCGTCGATCTGGGTCGGCCCGGCGTCAACGGTCTCTTGCTGCACCGCTGGTCGGATGGCTCGGTGACCAAGGAAATGCGGATGGCCGACTGAGGTCAGCCGAACAGGGAATCCACCCCGTAATACTGCGCCGTTGTCTTGAGCAGGCTGCTGTGGGCCCGCTCCACGGAAGGCATGTTGCCTGTTGACTCGAAGTTGAACCACTTTCCGGTAAAGGAGGAATGTCCCTTGTGCCGCGGCAGTGTTCCCTTCATGAAGGCACGGATGGTGCATCCGTTCAGGTGGGGGAGGCGGCGCGCCAGGAATTCATCGAGGCCCACCTCGAGGGGGAAGACGAATTCCCGTTCGTACCAGTTCCGTTCGGGCGTCCACCGGTCGTTGTTCCAACGGAGTTCCAATTGGGGAATCCGGCTGTGGACGTGCAGCAAATCATCCCGTTGCTCGAGGGTATACACCGCCCCCGATTCGGATTCATGACGGTAACTGATTCGCATACCGCATGATACGCTTTCCCCTCGGAACCGCAAGAGAAACGACAAAATGGGGTTCGGAAACCCTCAATTTCGGTTCCCGGGGTCTTTTTCGGGGCTTGCTTCAGTCCCCGTAGGCGTCGTTGTGGATGCCACCTACGGCACGCCCGCTCGGGTCGATGTTGTTCTGGAGGCGGGCATCCCATTCGAGGGCCTTTTCCGTGCTGCAGGCCACGCTCTTTCCACCGGGCACGGTGGCCGCGGCCGCTGCGGAGGGGAAATGCTCTTCAAAGATCCGGCGGTAGAAATACCCTTCCTTGGTGGCCGGCGGATGGATGGGGAAGCGGATGGCGGCGCGCTCCATCTCACCGTCGGTCACTTCAGCTTCGGCGAGGTCACGCAGCCCATCGATCCACCCGTAGCCCACGCCATCGCTGAACTGTTCCTTCTGGCGGTAGAGGATGTTGTCGGGGATGAAGCCCTCGAAAGCCCTGCGGATGACGGCTTTCTCGAGCTTGCCCTCGCCGCCCATCTTGACCGTGGGGTCCAGTGACATGGCGTAGTCGATGAATTCCCGGTCGAGGAAGGGCACCCGTGCTTCGATGCCCCAGGCCATCATGGATTTGTTGGCCCGAGCGCAATCGTACTGGTGGAGGCCGAGGACCTTGCGGACCGTTTCCTCATGGAATTCCCGGGCGTCAGGGGCCATGTGGAAGTAGAGGTAGCCGCCGAACAGCTCGTCAGCCCCCTCGCCGCTGAGCACCATCTTGATGCCCATGGCCTTGATCTTCCGCGCCATGAGGAACATGGGCGTGGACGCCCGTATGGTGGTCACGTCATACGTTTCGATGTGCCGGATCACCTCGGACAGGGCGTCGATGCCCTCCTGTATCGTGAAGGTCAGACCGTGGTGCACGGTGCCGATGGCTTCCGCCACTTCCGCCGCTGCTGCGAGGTCCGGGGAACCATCGAGGCCGATGGAAAAGCTGTGCACGCGGGGCCACCAGGCTTCGGTGTCGCCCTCATCGTCCACCCTCCGTGCTGCGTGGCGCATGGCGATGGCGGCGATGACGGAGCTGTCCAGTCCGCCTGAGATGAGCAGACCATAGGGGACATCGCCCATGAGGTGTTTCCGGACCGAGTCGGTCAAGGCGTCCTGCAATTCCTGCGGGACATAGGGGGTGGACGGCAGTTCGCCCGCCATCCAATCTCGCTCGTAGAATTTCACCGGGGCTTCCTGCCCCTTTTCCCAGACGTGGCCGGGAGGGAAGAGCCGGACATCGTCGCAATGGGGCACAATGGCCTTCATCTCCGAGGCGACCCAGAGCCTTCCCTCGCCATCCGTGCCGTAGTAAAGGGGGATGATGCCGATGGGATCGCGCGCAATGACCCAGTGGTCCTTGGCGGGGTCGTGCAGCACGAAGGCGTACATGCCGGACAGGTGCTGCACCAAGCCCGCACCCTCGCTGCGGTAGAGGGCCAGGATGACCTCACAATCGCTGCCGGATTGGTAGGCATATCCCTCCGACAGCGGCCCCTTGCGGATGTCCTGGTGGTTGTAAATCTCGCCGTTGACCGCCAACACGGTTCCTGTTTCGGCGTCGACCATGGGTTGGGCTCCGCTCAAGACGTCCACGATGGCCAGTCGCTCATGGGCGATGACGGCACCGGGGTGTTCGCGGATGCCGGACCAGTCCGGTCCCCGGTGCCGTTGGCACAGGCTGGCCTCCAGTACAAGCTGGCGGTCCCGGGGGTCTTCAGCCGATCGGTTGAGCAGGGCGGTAATCGAACACATGGCAAAAAATGAAGCCATGAAATTCAGGATGAAGCAAGTGGAATTCAAAGGGTATGACAACCTTTTTCCCGTGTGTGCGGTTCGTACTTTGCACCCGTGCCGATTCCCATGAGACTTCGCATTTTCCTTGCCCTGTTGCTCGGTCATTCCTTGGGATTCACCTCTCCGGTGCAGGCCCAGGTCACATTCAATGTCAATACCACGACGGACGGCGGTGATGCGGACCCGACCGATGGTCAGTGCCTGGATGCCAACGGCAACTGCACCTTGAGGGCAGCCATGATGCAGGCGACCACCACGGCAGATGAGGTCATCATCAACCTCCCCGAGGTGCCCGGCAGTGCCTATGAGTGGACGAATGGTCAGCTGTACCTGAATGCCGGTGAGATCACGGTCAACGGAGGTGGAACCCGGACCACCATCGTGGATGCGGCGCAGCTCTCGCGTTTCCTCGACCTGGGCGGTGGCCTGACCTATCTCCATTTGAATGATCTGGCCTTCCACAACGGATTCGACCCCAACGATCCGGGGGGCGGCATCGAAACCGATTGCGACGATTTCGTCCTCACGAATGTGGCCATAGTGGATTGCGCCACGGGCATCGGCTTTGGTGGGGGAATCCACAACCGCGGTGCCATGGAAGCTTACGGATGCCTGTTCCAAGGTTGTACAGCCCAAGGCAACGATGGCGCAAATGGCGGCGGTGGCGGTGGTGGTGCCCTTGGCGCCGGAGGGGGCGTCTCCTGTTGGCAGACCTCCAGCTCCCTGTTTGAGAATTGCACCTTTTCCGGTTGCAGCGCCCTGGGGGGGGACGGGGGCAATGGCGGACCCGGCGGCAATGGAGGTTTGGGTGGTCAGAGCTTCACCAACTTCGGTGAGGGGGGCGATGGCGGTGACATCGGCGGATGGAATTCTGATCCTGATGGCAATGCCGGACAGATCGGCGGCGGCGGCGGCGGTGGCGGCTATGACAATGGCTGGAACGGCGGTCCCGGGGGCGGGGGCAATGGCCTCATTGTTGGAGGTAATGCCGTGGATGGTTCCGCCCAGGGCGGCGGCGGCGGCGGCGGCGGCGGTGCGCTCGGCGGTGCCTTCTTCTCCCGCGCGGGTGACCATGTTTTCCGCCATTGCACGTTCGGTGAGAATGTGGCGGAAGGTGGGACGGCTGGAACTTCCATGGGCTTCGGCAATGCCGGGGACGGCTGGGGGCGTGGTGGAGCCATCGGCACTTTCGCAGGCACGATCACCATGGACAATTGTCTCCTTTACGGCAACTCGGGCATCGGGGCACCGGCGGGAGACGATGACGACCTCTATCTGTACAACGGTGGCACCATCCTTTCCGACCTCGGCAACAACCTTGTCGGAGTGATGGATGTGGATGCGGTCTTCGACGTCGCTTCCCTCGGCAATCAGATCGGGGTTGACCCGGTATTGTTGCCCTTTGGCGATTACGGTGGACCCACCGATGGTTACATGCTGAGTGCCTGTGCGCCCATCAGCCCGGCCATCGACATGGGGGCACCGCTTGGCGTGGCCAATGACCAGCGTGGGGAGCCCCGTGATGCCAACCCCGACATCGGTGCGATGGAGGGGCCTGCCCCTGTGGACCTTCTGCCCCTGTTCGCGGAAGTGTGTCCGGGAGAAACGGTGCAGCTCAGCCTCACGTGGCCCGGTGCGACGACGACGTGGCCGGACGGTTCTGTCGGGGACGATTGGACGACCGGCGCCATTGCCGGGGCTTTGGCGACCATTACGACGGCGGAAGGGTGCAATGAGGACGTCTCCGTTGATGTCTCGGAGACGGCCATTGCGGTGCCAGACCTCGGTCCGGACTTTTCGGAATGCCCGCCCACGCCCGGCAACCCGACGGGCACCCTTTTCGATGGCGGCAATGCTGCCAACGCGGCAACCTACACTTGGGAACTCGATGGCGCGCTGGTCGGAATCAACCCGACGTATACACTCGAACAGGAAGGGATACTGCAGGTCACCGTCACCGTCGGTGCATGCCAAACCAGCGATGAAGTCGAAGTTTCCTGGTACGACAGTTACCCGCTCGAGCTCGGGCCGGATATCACCTTGTGTCAAGGGGAGTCCGTGACCCTCGATGCCGAGGTGGCAGGATGGGGAGGCCTGCCCCCGGTGTTTGCCTGGACTGGCGGTCCGGCGGATGCAGAATACGATGTTGCGGCCACGGGCAGCTATGCCGTGAGCGCAACCACCACTGATGGTTGCGTGACAACCGATGAGGTCGGTGTTGTTCAGAGCCCGTTGACCACAGTGAATCTCGGTGCCGACCAGACGATCTGTCCGGGGACGGCCTTCACGCTTGATCCCGGTTATCCCGGGGCGACGGTTCAATGGCAGGACGGTTCGGTTTCCCCAACCTTCAATGTGGTCAATACGGGCATTTATTCGGCCAATGTCACCTTGGGTGATTGCCAGGCCAATGATCAGGTCTTCATCGAGGTGGTGACCCCATTCGACGCAGCCTTGCCGGCCTCGGTCAATTTCTGTGACGGGGACAGTGTATTGCTGCTGGCCGCATTCGGTGCTTCCAACTATACCTGGCAGGACGGATCCGTCGGCAACCAATTGTGGGCGAGCCTCCCCGGCATCTATGAAGTGACCAGTGTCCTGGACGGTTGCAGCTTCACCGACCAGGTCAACGTTGTGCCGACACCCTTGCCGGTCTTTGACTTTGGGAGCGACATCATCCTGTGCGAAGGGGAATCGGTGACCCTCGACCCGGGGGTGGCCGGTGCGGACTATGTCATTTTCAATGGTACCCTGACGACCCCGACGCTCGAGGTGGACGAGGACGGTACCTACACAGCTGAAGTCGCCCTCGGTGGTTGCACCTTCAGTGATGAGGTCAGCGTCGAGGTGCGCCCCATTCCCGTGTTCGATTTGCCTGAGGACACCACGCTCTGTCCAGGGGATGTATTGACCCTGGAGACCGGGTTGACCGATGTGCTGGTGACCTGGAGTACCGGAGAAGTCGGGACGGCATTGGATGTCAACCAGGCCCTGACCTATGTGGCGACGAGCCAGGTCAGCGGTTGTGAGCACGTCGACTCTACGATGGTCGACATTTCCCTTCCGATCGCTGTGCCGTTGGCCGTCGACTATGACCTGTGCCTGGACGACACCCTGACATTGGATGCGCGGCAGGCGGAAGGCGTATATGAGAGTTCCTACCGTTGGGACGATGGCAGCATGGAGCCGTTGCGCATCATTGAACGACCGGGAACGTATTCCGTAGAGGTGGCCAATGTGTGCGACACGGTGGAGCACGTTCTCGAGGTGGAACAGATCGTCTGCGATTGCCAATACTTCATCCCCACGGCGTTTACGCCCAACAACGACGGCAAGAATGACGCGTGGGCGCCGGTATTGAACTGCGACTGGTACGACTTCAAGTTCACGGTCTTCGACCGTTGGGGGCGCATCGTGTTCCAATCCCTCGATCCCGAGGAGGTTTGGTACGGACAGGTTGAGGGCACACCGGGCTCACAGACGCGGGAGAGTGGCAACAGCTACGCCATCGATGGTGTCTACATGTGGGAGCTGGTCATCGAACTGCGTCGCGGCAGGATCCCCGAGATCATCCGCGATAACGGATACGTTCGGGTCCTGCGTTGAAGGCAGGCCAGCGGCTCATTTTCTCATGGCATACAGGCGGTCCGGATAATCCGTGATGATGCCATCGACCCCCATTTCCATGATCTGGAAGAGGTCCATCTGATCGTTGACGGTCCACGGGATGACCCGGATGCCCTGTTGCTGCAGTGCATGGACATCCTCCGCGCTGATGAGCTTCCAATTCGGTGAATAGATGTCTGGTTGAAAGGTCAAACGGTCGAGCTGGCCCTGAACGGAACCCTCCGTTTCGGTGAGCCAAGCCGTGGTCATGT
>CALKUW010000235.1 GCA_937996585.1 uncultured Flavobacteriales bacterium | reverse complement strand
TTCGCGCCGGGTACTACGACGGTAACCTACACGGCCACCGACATCCACGGCAACGTCACCACGGCATCCTTCGATGTGACCGTGACTGATGCTGAGGCCCCCTCCATTTCGGGCATGCCTTCCAACATCGACCTCAACGCTGTGGCTGCAGGGGACACCTGCTCAGCGGTGGCAACGTGGACGGAGCCTACGGCGGCTGACAACTGTGGAGTGACCAGTTTCACCGCCAATTACAGCAGCGGTGCCAGTTTCGGCACGGGCACCACCACGGTGACCTACATCGCCACGGACGCTGCGGGCAATACCGCCACGGCCTCCTTCACGGTGACCGTGACCGACAACGACGCCCCCTCCATCACGGGCACGCCCACCGATATCAGCCAGTCCAACGATGCGGGCATCTGCGGTGCAGCGGTGGGCTGGACGGCACCGACCGTGTCTGACAACTGCGGCGCGACCATGACCTCTACCCACGATCCGGGCGACACGTTCGCAGTGGGTACGACCACGGTGACGTACACGGCGACCGACGATGCCGCCAACACGACCACCACATCGTTCAACATCACGGTGACGGACGATGAGAATCCGGCCATCACGGGCATGCCTGCGGACATCACCCAGGACACCGATGCTGGTGCCTGTACGGCCGCTGTCAGCTGGACCGAGCCTAACACCTCGGACAACTGTGCCGTGAATACGTTCACCAGCACCCACAACTCCGGAGATACCTTCTCCTTGGGCACCACAACGGTGACCTATACGTCTACGGACATCAACGGCAACACGACCTCCAGCAGCTTTGACGTGACCGTCGAGGACAACGAGGCCCCGACCATCTCGGGCATGCCGGCCGACATCACCCAGAATACGGATGTCGATGTGTGCACTGCTGCTGTGACCTGGGTCGCACCCACGGGAGCAGACAACTGCACCTTGAGCACCTTGACTTCCGATGTCGCTTCAGGAGCCACGTTCAGTTTGGGCACCACGACGGTGACCTACACTGCAACGGATGGCGCGGGCAATACCACGACGGCCAGCTTCACTGTGACCATCGTCGATGTGACGGCACCGGATATTGTAGGCATGCCGACGGACATTACCCAGTCCATGGATGCCGGCAGCTGCAGTGCTGCCGTCACTTGGACCGAGCCAACTGCGCAGGACAACTGTAGTGCCACACTTACGAGCAGCCACAGTCCAGGAGCCACCTTCACGAGCGGAACGACGACGGTGACGTACACGGCCACCGATCCCTCGGGCAACACGTCTACCGCTGCCTTCACGGTGACGGTGAACGATACCGAGAATCCGACCATCGCGGACACGCCGGCGGACATCACGCAGACGGCTGATGCCGGCTTCTGCGCGGCAGCCGTAAGCTGGACTGCACCGACCACTTCGGACAACTGCGGAGCGACGCTGACTTCCACCCACTCGAGCGGTGACCTCTTCGCCGTGGGTACGACAACGGTGACCTACACGTCCATCGACGCAGCGAGCAACACTGTGACCACGAGTTTCAATGTGACGGTGACCGACAATGAGTCGCCGACCTTCGGAACGCTCGTGAACGATACGGTGTCCACGGACCCCGGTTCCTGTGACGCAGTGGTCACGCTGACCGATCCCACCGTCACGGACAATTGCGCCGTGGCGACCTTGACGTCCGACATCGCTTCGGGCAGCACGTTCAGCCTCGGCTCCACGACCGTGACCTACACGGCTACCGACATCCATGGCAACACGACCAGCGCCACATTCGATGTGGTCGTCGAGGACAACGAGGCGCCGACCATTTCACCAGCGGCCCAGGATACCACGACGGAGTGCGATGGTTCAGGCAACCATGATGAGCTCATGGCTTGGTTGAACAACAACGGCGGTGCGGCCGCCACGGACAACTGCAGCGGTGTGAGCTGGTCCAATGACTTCACGACCATGGCCAACACTTGTGGTGGGGCCGGAGCCGTGCAGGTCATCTTCACGGCCACCGACGCGGCGGGCAACACGAGCTCGACCTCAGCCACCTTCACCATCCAGGACACAACAGCTCCGTCCATCACGGCTGCGGCCCAGGATACCACGACGGAGTGCGACGGATCCGGAAATACAGCCCAGTTGGCGGCATGGCTCGCCAACCATGGTGGCGCCACAGCCAGCGAGGACTGTAGCAGCGTGACCTGGACGAACAACTACTCCAGTTTGAGCAACCTCTGTGGTGAGACGGGTGCCGCGACCGTGACCTTCACGGCAACCGATGTGTGCGGCAACGCGTCCACGACGAACGCCACCTTCACCATTGAGGACACGACCGACCCGACGGCCAGCGCCAAGGACTTCACCTTGGCCTTGACTGCCTCAGGAACGGCCACCTTGGTTGCCGACAGCCTCGACAACAGCTCGTCGGATGGCTGCGGAACCGTGTCGTTCAGTGCAAGCCAAACGGCCTTCGACTGCACCGACCTGGGCGCCAACACCATCACCTTGACGGTGACCGACGATTGCACGAACAGTGCCACGGCCACCTCGACTGTGACGGTGGTGGACAACACGGCTCCGACCATTGCGGTGGCCGCCGCCGACAGCTCCGTGGAGTGCACAGGCGCTGACCTCACCGGTCTGTTCAATGCATGGCTTGCCAACAATGGAGGTGCCTCCGCCACGGATGCATGCGGTCCCTTGACCTGGTCCCACAACAGCACCGGACTCTCAGATGGATGCGGCGCATCCGGAAGCGAGACGGTGACCTTCACGGTGACCGACGGCAGTGGAAACTCCTCCAGCACGACGGCCACCTTCTCCATCACGGACACCACGGCCCCGACCATCGCCAGCGAGGCCACGGACATTACCCTGGAGTGCGACGGAACGAATGACCTGGTCGGCCTCAACGCCTGGTTGCTCGCCAATGGCGGCGCAGGTGCAGCCAGCGATGCATGCGGCAGCGTAACGTGGAGCCACAACTTCCATGACTTCGGTCTGTCCTGCATCGGAACGGGTGCCATTGACGTGACCTTCACGGCCACCGACGAGTGCGGCAATTCCGCCACGACGATGGCCAGCTTCACGATCGTGGATACGACGGCACCGGTGCTGTCCGCCACGGCTTCGGATACCACCATCGAGTGCAGTGCCAATACTGGTGCGGAAATCGCTTCCTGGCTCGCCAACCACGGTGGCGCTGCGGCAGCTGACCTCTGTGGAAACACCACTTGGACGCACGATTACGCCAGCCTTTCCGACCTGTGCGGCAATACCGGCACTGCGACGGTGATTTTCACCGCGTCGGACGA
>CALKUW010000234.1 GCA_937996585.1 uncultured Flavobacteriales bacterium | reverse complement strand
GAGTCGCGCAACGACATCGGCTGCTCCGAGTACCTCGCTGCCATGCACGGTGTCCGGTACAGCCCGGCGCCCCACTTCGACCTGGATTTCGAGGTCAAGCTGCACGGTGCACTGCGCACGCTGATCGGGCGCAAGCTCGTGGCCTGCGCCCACGATGTGAGCGATGGTGGACTCTTCACTGCCCTCATCGAGATGGGCTGTCCGCGCGGCCTCGGCTTCGACGTGGAAAGCGACAGCGAGGTGCGCCTCGACGCCTTCCTCTTCGGCGAGGCCCAGGGCCGCATCGTGGTGACGACCAACGAATCCGATCAGGAAGACTTCCTCGATGTGCTCGCCGAGGCGGGCATTCCGGTCACGTTGCTCGGCCACACCACGAAGGGCAAGTGTGTCGTCGACGGTCAGCATTACGGTTTCATCTCGGAATACCACGAGGCCATGGAAACGGCCATTCCTGACGCGATGGCCCAATAAACCGGGGCGCCGCACGTTCCACCTCCGCATGCGCTTCCTCCGCTTCCTCATCAGCCGCACGTTCTGGGTCCAGCTGGGCGTGGCGTGCGTGTTGGGTGTGGTGGGGTTCGTCGCGCTCAATGTGTTCTTGCGCGGATACACGCGCCACAGCGAGCGCATCGCCGTACCCGCAGTAGTGGGGGTGTCGATGGAGGAGGCGCGGATGGCCCTCGAGGTGGCCGGCCTGCAGCCGGTCATCATGGACAGCCTCTACTCCGCACAGGGCCGGCCCGGAGCCGTCGTGGAGCAGGATCCGGCCGCAGGCGTCGAGGTCAAGGGCACGCGTAACGTCTATCTCACGGTCTACCGTTCCACGCCGCCGAGCGAGCGTCTGGAGGTCGAGGAGGGCATGGATGCCGGGGTCGCCCGCATTTTGCTGGATGTGAAGGGTTTCCCCTTCCGCGAACGCTATGAGCCGACGCCCGAGCTGGCGGGGCTGGTGATCCGCATAGAGAATGGCAAGGGGGAAACCCTCGGGCCGGAAGACCGCCTGCGCAAGGGGCAGCCGCTCGTCCTCGTCATCGGTGAGGTGTCGGCGCGCCAGGTACCACTGCCTGACTTGGTGGGCCTGGGCCGCACCGCCGCATTGGATATCCTCGAACAATCCGGGCTGGCGCTCGGACTCGAGCGGTGGACCTTTGCCGCCATGGATGCTGCGGACTCCGCTGCTGCCGTAATTTCATCGCAAGTCCCGGCCTACACCACCGGGCGGGAGGTGCAGGAGGGGACGCCGGTCGACTTGACCCTGGCCCCACCACCACCGCCCCAAGACCCCGGTTGACTGCGGGTCCTTTTTTCAGGAAAGCATGAAGCAGATACAGAGTTCGGTTCGACGTTGGCGCAGGGTGTGGTTGCCCGCCATGTGCATGCTCGGGGCTACGGCCGTTTCGGCACAGGAGCAGGAACGCGACCTGCAATTCGTTCCGCTCGAATCCGCCTGGGACGCCGGTCCCAGCCTGCGCCGTGGCGGTGGCGGCAGTATGTCCCTGCCTTTCTTCGATGATTTCGCTTCTCCAACGTTTGCGGTGGAGGAAGGGCCGGAAGCCCTCGTCCGTTGGACCGATGCGTCTGCACGCCGCACCTTCACGTATGGGCTGAATGCGCCGACGGTGGGCCAGGCCACGCTGGATGGGCTCCGTGCGGACGGTTTCCCCTACGCCTTCAATCCAGAATCCAATGGGTGGGCGGACACCTTGACTTCCGTGCCGATCAACCTCGCGGGGCGTACCCCGGAGGACAACATCCACTTGATCTTCTTCTACCAGGGCGGGGGGCGCGGCAATGCGCCAGATGAGAACGACAGCCTGGTGGTCGAGTTCCTTGCGCCGGATGGTGGCGAGCTGGCGTGGAGCCAGGTCTGGTCGGCCATCGGTCAGGAGATGGACACCTTCGCCATGGCGGACGTGCACGTGGACCAGTCGATTCACCTGCAGGACGGATTCCGCTTCCGCTTCCGCAACCACGGGGCGCTCGGGGGCAACGTCGACCTCTGGCACCTGGACTACGTGATCCTCGACGACAACATCAATCCGGACAACTTCGGCTTCTTCGAGGTGGCTTTCACCGAGCCACGCCATGCATTGACCGAGCCCTACAGCATGATGCCGTGGACGCATTTTCTCGCGGATCCTGCGGGCTTCATGCGCGACAGCCTCGAGACCCGCCACCGCAACATGAGCGGGTTCCAGGCGGACAACGTCACCTGTGGACTCAAGGTCCGCAATGCGGATACGGGGGAGGAACAGGATTTCCTGAATCCCTTTTCCAACACGTTCGTAGCGCCCTTCGAGGAATTCAGCACGCCGTACTACATCCAGACCGGCGCCAATGGTGTCGTGCCGAGCGGGTTTGCTTTCGGCGCTGCGGGCAACGACACCGCGGTCACCTTCGAGGTGAGCCTGTACGAGGACGCGATCGGCATCCTGGAACAGGAGCGGGTCGGGGTGCCGGACAACGACAGCATCGTGTTCACGCAGGTGTTCCGCAATGAATATGCCTACGACGATGGGACGGCGGAGAAGGCCTACGGTTTGACCACCGATGGTGGGAAGCTCGCCATGCGCTACGACCTGGCCGTGCCGGATACGCTGTACGGTCTGGCCATTCATTTCACGCCTTACTACGACCAGCAGTCCGACCTCAATTTCCTGCTGCGCGCTTGGGGCGATGATGCGGGACAACCCGGCGAGGAACTGGGCGACAACTACGCCTTCCACCAGCCGGCCTATTTCACTGATGGTGCCGATGTATTCGCCTACTACGAATACGACGACCCCATTCCCGTGGAGGGCACGGTATACGTGGGGATGGTCCAGGAGATGGAATTCGCGCTGAACATCGGCCTCGACAAGAACACGAACTACAACTTCTCGCGCCTGTACTACCAGCTCGGCCTCGGTGCGGAGTGGACGCTTTCGACAATAGAGGGTTCGGTGATGATCCGGCCGGTGCTGCAGGCGGGCGTCGATGAGGTGTTTGTCGGGGTGGAGGATGTCGCTGCCAAGGCTCCGGTGGCCGACCTGTTGGCGGCGTGGCCGAACCCCGCCCAGGAACAGATCATCCTCGCGTGGGCAGGAGATGCGTTGCCCAAACGCTGGACCGTGGTGGACCTGTCGGGTCGGGTGCTCGATGCGGGCTTTTGGCCGTCGGGTGCAGACCGCATGATTTTGCCCGTGGCTGATCTGCCGAGGGGACTGGCCTTGATTGTCGTTGAGGGGCCGGAAGGCCAGCGTATGACGCGCCGCATCGCCCTGCACTGATGAGTGACGAGGCCCTGCAGGACGCCCTGTCCGAGGACGGGGATGAGCTGTTCGAACACCACAGGATTGTCGCTGACAAGGGGCAGAGCCTGCTTCGGGTCGACAAGTTCCTCTTCAACCTTCTGCCGAACACCTCGCGCAACCGGTTGCAGATGGCGGCCAAGAGCGGGTATGTCCGGGTCAATGGCAAGGCAGTCAAGTCCAACTACAAGGTGCGCCCTCACGACATCGTGACGCTGGAGCTTCCGCAGCCGGTGCGCGAATTCGAGCTGATTGCCGAGGACATTCCCCTCGACATCCGGTACGAGGATGTGGATGTGGCGGTGCTGCACAAGCCGGCAGGTCTGGTGGTTCACCCCGGATTCGGCAACTTCAATGGCACGTTGGTCAATGGCCTGCTCCACCATTTCGAACAGCTGCCGACCGCCGAGGGACAACCCGCGCCGCGTCCCGGCCTGGTCCACCGACTCGACAAGGACACGACGGGCCTCATGGTCATCGGCAAGACCGAGCATGCCATGGTCTCGCTCAGCGAGCAGTTCTTCGAGCGGACGACTGAGCGTCGCTACCATGCCCTGGTGTGGGGCGATGTCGCCGAGGATGGCACGGTGGAGGGCCACATTGGCCGCTCCTACAAGGACCGCAAGGTGCAGGCGGTGTTCCCGGAGGGAAACGAGGGCAAGCACGCCGTCACCCATTACCGCGTGCTGGAGCGGCTGGGCCCGGTCACTCTCGTGGAATGCAAGCTCGAGACGGGCCGGACGCACCAGATCAGGGTGCACATGCAGTACATCGGTCACCCGCTCTTCGGCGACAAGACATACGGGGGTGCCCAGATTGTGAAGGGATTGCCGAGTGGCAAGTACAATCAGTTCGTGGCCAATAACTTCGAAATCCTGCCGCGCCAGGCGTTGCATGCCAAGTCGCTCGGATTCACCCACCCGGGGACAGGCGAATTCATGCAATTCGAAAGCGATTTGCCGGAGGACATGACCTCGGTGCTCGACCGCTGGCGCCGCTATCTCGGCGCCACGGCGGCACCGTGAACCCCGGGGGGCTCAATTTCCGGATTCGAGCGTTTCGAGTTTGTTGGTGGTGGATTCCCAGTCGTTGAGGGCTTCCTTCAGGGCGGTCTGCACTTTCTCGAATTCGTAGGCCTTCTCAACAGTGGCCATCCGGTCATCGGGGTCGAGCGCGGCCATCTCATCATTGAGCGTTTTCTCCTGTTCCTCGAGCTCGGCTATTTGCTTTTCGAGTTTGCTGACGCGGTTCTTCAGCTTGCGGATGGCTTTCTGATCGGCGTAGGCTTGCTTTCCTTGCTCCTTGGATTCGGACTTGGCAGCGGCCTTGGCCTTTCCCTTCGTGTCTTTGCCGCCCGGGTTGCCGCCCGGTCCATCGTTGCGTCCCGCCTCGTAGGCGGCGATGGTATCGGAGCGCTTCTCGACGAGGAATTGCTGGATGTCGCCGATGTATTGACGCAGCCCGGTCGGGGTGACTTCGTAGACGAGCTCCGTGAGCCCGGTGAGGAAGTCCCGGTCGTGGGAGACGACGATAAGGGTGCCATCGAAGTGCATCAGCGCCTGCTTCAGCACGTCCTTGGCCTTCATGTCGAGGTGGTTGGTCGGCTCGTCGAGGACCAGCAGGTTGTAGGGGTGGAGTAGAAGTTTGCACAGGGCAAGCCGTGCCTTCTCCCCGCCGGACAGCACCTTGACCTTCTTGTCAACGTCCTCACCGCTGAAGAGGAAAGCGCCCAGCAGCGCGCGCACCTTCTTGCGGACGTCACCCTCGGCTTCGTTGTCGATGGTTTCGAAGACGGTCAGGTTGCCGTCGAGTTCGTCGCTCTGGTTCTGGGCGTAGTACCCTACGTCGACGTTGTGGCCGAGTCCGCATTCGCCATCGCCCTCCAACTCGCCGAGCAGGATGCGGGTGAGGGTGGTCTTGCCGGCGCCGTTCTTACCTACGAGGGCCACCTTGTCCTGGCGGGCGATCATGAGGTCCACATCGCGGAAGACCTCGAGGTCATCGAAGCGCTTCGCGAGGCCCTTGGCCTCCACGACCACCTTGCCGGCCCGGGGGGCGGGGGGGAAGCGGAACCGCATCTCGGCGTTCTCGAACTGGTCGACCTCGATGCGCTCCATCTTGTCGAGCTTCTTGATGAGGCTCTGGGCGAACGCGGCCTTGTTCTTCTTCGCGCGAAATTTGTTGATGAGCTCTTCGGTGTGGGCGATGTCCTTCTGCTGTTGCTTGGCGGCCTGTTCCTGTCGGGCGGCCTCCTCTTCGCGCCAGGCCATGTACTTGCTGTACGAGGCCTTGTGGTCGTGCACGCGGACGGAGGTGATTTCCACCGTCCGGTCTGTGACGTTGTCGAGGAAGGTCCGGTCGTGGGAGATGAGGACCATGGCGCCCGGATAGGTCTTGAGGAACCCTTCGAGCCACTCGATGGATTCGATGTCGAGGTGGTTGGTCGGCTCGTCGAGCAGGAGCAGGTCCGGTGCTACGAGCAGGAGTTTGCCCAGCTCAACGCGCATCTTCCATCCTCCGCTGAACTCGTGCATCTTCCGGTGCATGTCGGCCGGACGGAAACCAAGGCCCTGCAGCACACGCTGCGTCTGCTCCTCTTTGGCGCCCGTGCCCATGAGGGCGAGTTGGTCGTTGGCCTCGCTCAGGCGGTCGATCAGGCGGGCGTAGGCGTCGCTCTCGTAGTCGGTACGCTCGGCAATCTCCGCAGATATGCGGGTGACCTCGGCCTCCAGCTCCTGGTAGATGGCGAAGGCACTCTGGGCCTCTTCGAGTACCGTGGCGTCCTCGTTGTGCTCCATTTCCTGGGCCAGGTAGCCGATGCGGTATTCCTTGGGCGTGGAGACGTTGCCTTCGCTGGGATTCTGCACCCCAGCGATGATCTTGAGGAGGGTGGATTTTCCGGCTCCGTTGCGGCCGACCAGGCCCACGCGGTCCTTGTCCCCGATGGCCAGCGAGATGTTCTCGAAGAGGGTGCGCTCTCCAAAATGGACGCCGATCTGGTTGAGGTTGAGCATGGATTCCGGTGGGAATGAAAAACGCCCACAAAGGTGGGCGTTTCTCGGGGTTCTTTCAGGGGCGGATCAATAGTGCCAGAGGTCGTGCTCGATGGTGAAGAGCTCGTCCTTGATGCGCTCGGATTCGAGCAGGGCGTCGAGTCCTTGGGCATAGTCGCCGATGGAGCGGTCAAACACGTTGGTCTCCTTCACAATGTAGCTCGAGAAGTAGCGCTTCTGGAAGATCTCCTCGAAGGTCCGGCGCTGCGCGTCGTTCTCGTAGTTGTAGCACTCCGCGTTGGCGAAGACGTACCGGCACTCGGGGTAGTACAGCCAGAACAGCGGAGCAAGACCCTTGGAATTGCCGTCCTCATCCTTCTTCTCGATGATGGGGGCGAGGCCGATGATGCGGATGTGACGCTGGCTGCGCTGGCGGTCCCAAACCCAATCCTCCTTGATACGGTAGCGGACGATGTCCTGGCTGTTGATCGTGGTCTGGGCCTCGAGGGTACCGATGACCTCACCGGTGACCGGGTCGAAGTCGGGGATCAGGACGATGGGATTCAGCACGGAGTCCACCTGGGAGGGGAGGTACTTGTACCGGAATTCATCGTCCGTACCGGCCGGACCGGTGCTGTACGCGGTCAGCGAGCCTTCCACTTCCAAAGCGTGGCGGATCACATCGAAGAGGTTCTTGCGGTCCTCAATGGGTTCCGTCGGGAAGTAGAACATCTGGTTGATCTTCTGACGCAGGTCGATGTCCTGCCAGATGCGCCGCACGTACATCACGTCCGCCTCACGAAGGTGGGGGTAGGGCACCACACG
>CALKUW010000233.1 GCA_937996585.1 uncultured Flavobacteriales bacterium | reverse complement strand
GAAGCTGGGGGAGGCGATTGCCTCGGGCAGCCCTTCATCGCTTCGGTGTTTCCCATGGATTTGCTGTCCTGCGTGGGCGGCGATCTCATCACGCTGACCGGAAATGACCTCTGCGATGCGGAGGTACTGGTCAATGGCTTTATGGTGCCGACCACTTACAACGACCCTACTTTGATCGAGTTCGTCATGCCGGCCGGCAGTGGCTTTGCGACCATCGAAGTCAACACGATCCAAGGGCCGTCCAACTTCGTGGAGGTCAATTATGCCCCGCCGACTACGGCTTCCTGGGAGCCTTCCGCCGGCATTCCCTGCGATGGGGGGCTCGTCACGGTTTACGGGTCGGACCTGTGTTCTGCCGAGATCTGGGTGAATGGCATGACCCAACCCATCCTCTCGAACGACGCCTCCTTCATCGAATTCGAGATGCCGCCGGGAACGGGGGTGGATGTTCCGGTCGACATCTACACGGCCTCAGGCGTTGCGTCCATCAGCGTATCCTACGGCGCGCCCAACATCACTTCGATCGCGCCGGATGCCGGCTTGAATTGCAATGGAGGGGAAACCATCGTGTTGCAGGGGACCGACCTGTGCGACGTCACGGTGCTGGTGGGCGGGATGTCCACCGGTCTGATCCTCAATACGTCAAGCGCAGTGGAGTTCGTGAGTCCTCCGGGTGGGGGAGTGCTTGAAGTCGAGGTGTTTTCCAGTTCCGGTACGGCACAGCTCCAATACCTCAGTTACAGCAGCCCGGGTTGCGACGATCCGACGGCCTGCAATTACGACCCTGCCGCCACATGTTCTGACGGTTCGTGCACCTATCCCGATGCTTTGGGTGAATGCGGCGGAGGATGTTCTGCCGATGTGGACAACGATGGCATCTGCGACGACATCGACGACTGCGTCGGGCAATACGACGTGTTGGGTGTGTGCAATGGAGGCTGCTTGGCGGACGTCGATGCTGATGGCATCTGCGACGACATCGACGAATGCGTGGGACTGCCCGACATCATCTTCATCAGCCCATCGTCGGATCTCGACTGCTACGGTGAGCTGCCGATGATCATTGAAGGTGTCAATTTCTGTGGGGTCACGGATGTGCTGTTCGGCACCGAACCGGCGGTGATCGTCTCCGTCTCGTCCACCACGATCGAATTGGTCTATCCCTACGGCGAAGGCACGGTGGAAGTGGTCGTGGTGTCGCCCATTGGGCCCTCATTGCCCTACTCGGTGACCTATGGTGACCCGGGGTGTTTCGATCCCAGCGCCTGCAACTACACGCCGGACGCGACATGCGCAGGACTGGAGTGCCTCTATGAGGATGAAGTCGGCGATTGCGGTGGTGATTGCACCTCCGACGTCGATGGGGACGGCATTTGCGACGTCGACGACGATTGCATCGGGTTCCCCGATGAGTGCGGCATCTGCAATGGTCCCGGTGCCATTTATGAATGCGGCTGTGGGCCCATTCCTGCAGGCGATTGCGACTGCGACGGCAATCAGCTCGACGCCCTCGGAAACTGTGGTGGGGGATGCACGGCCGACAACGATTCCGATGGCATCTGCGATGATGCGGCCGACAACTGCACGGATCTGAGCGCCTGCAATTTCAATGACCCGAACAATGCCGCTTGCGCATATCTCGACGAATGCGGGGTGTGCGGTGGAGCGGGCATTCCAGACGGCGACTGCGATTGCAATGGCAACCAGCTCGATGCCTGCGGGGTCTGTGGCGGTGGCGGCATTCCCGATGGCGACTGCGACTGCGAAGGCAATCAGCTCGACGCGGCCGGTGTGTGTGGCGGTTCGTGCGCATCGGACGAGGACGGCGACGGCATATGCGACGATGTGGACGACTGTGTCGGAACCGTGGACGCATGCGGAGTCTGTAATGGTCCAGGCGCCATTTATGGCTGTGGCTGCTTTGATGTTCCGCAGGGGGATTGCGACTGTTTCGGCAATCAGTTGGATGCCAACGGCATTTGCGGTGGTGACTGCATTGCCACCACGAATTGCCCGGACCTCGATCAGGACGGCACCGTCGGGGTGGGTGACATCCTCATCGTACTGGGAGAGTATGGCGAATTGTGCGGGACCACCATCCTCGGATGCACCCTGCCGGATTACCTGGAGTTCGATCCCGAGGCCAATGTCAACGACGGCAGCTGTACCACGCCCGTCGTCAACGGCTGCATAGATCCAGCCGCGGACAATTACAATGCGGACGCCAACACTGACGATGGCTCCTGCCTCATTCCCGGTTGCATGGATGCGGGGTATACGGAATACAATGCTGCGGCCACCTATGATGATGGCAGCTGCGCCACAGTGGTGGTGAACGGATGTACCGACTCAGATTATTTGGAGTTTGATGCCGCAGCCAACACGGATGACGGCAGCTGCCAATGCCTGATTGTGGACCCCGCCTGCGTCTCCCCCACTATGGACGGATACAGCTATGACGTGGTCCAGATTGGTTGTCAGTGTTGGTTTGCAGAGAATCTTCGGACAACGACTTACGCCGATGGCACCGCCATTGTCACAGGCTTGACCGACGACGAGTGGGCAGTATCGGAGGTCGGTGCCACCGCTGTCTATGGCGAGGACGGCAGCCCATGCAGCAGTAACAGTCCTGATATTGACGCGTGCGATGAAGCGCAGTCCTTGGCGGCGTATGGCAGGTTGTACAATTGGTGGGCGGTAGACGATGCCCGGGGCCTGTGTCCTGCAGGCTGGCATGTCCCGACCTTTGAGGAAACGCAGGACCTGGCGAACTACGTCACCGACCAGGGATATGGCGCCCAGACGGGCACACCCTTGAAAACAACATCGGGCTGGTCTTCAGGCAATGGCACCGATGACTTCGGATTTTCTGTCCTTCCGGGCGGCGCTCGCTCCTACGTCGATGGCCAGTTCAGTAGTTCTGGCAG
>CALKUW010000232.1 GCA_937996585.1 uncultured Flavobacteriales bacterium | reverse complement strand
TCCTCAAGGCCGGTGACAGCATTACCTATCGGAGCGATCAGCCACACCGGTTTGAGAACATAGGAGATGAGGAGGCTGTGGGTATTTGGGCAGTCAGCCCTCCCACGTTTTGAACATGACCAGGATCCGGGTGGGCCTTATTCGCGTCGTGAGCGGCCTCGATCATGACCAGATGCAGGCTCATGGCCGGATCCTTGAGAAGGTATATCCGTTCCTTACCGTGATCACTGAAGCGATCGGTGGTTTCCCTGATGGCCTGTACACCGAGGAGATGGAGCGTCAAGCGATCCCTGAGATCCTCCGTGTGGCTCGACAGTTGGCTCCTTGCGTAGACGTGATCGCAGTAAGCTGTGCTGCTGACCCTGGGGTACAGGAACTCAGGAGGATGTTATCCGTTCCCGTGGTGGGAGCGGGGTCTTGCCTTGGGTTTGTGGGGCGAGCATTGGAGACGAAGCTTGGCATTCTTACCGTTGGTCCATACGTGCCTAAGGCTGTCGTAGAGTCTCTACAGGGATGCCAGATAGCGTGGCGGCAGGTGGAAGGGGTCCACCGCACCACAGAACTTCCCGGCGCGCTGGACGTTACGGTTCGAGCAGCCAGTGCGCTGCTCGACGAGGGCTGTGGTGCAATCGCTCTTGCGTGCACTGGGTTCAGCACGATTGGTGCTGCGAAGGCCCTCCGGGAGGCATTGTCAATCGTGGTGCTGGATCCTGTCGTGGCGATGGCGATGGGCATTGCATACATTTTTCGAACAAGGGGGTGATCGAAACAAGAGAAAACGAGCAAGGCGAACGTGAAGCACTTATAGCGTGATCACTTTTGTTTGAAAGGAGGAGTCATGAGAAAGCTTGTACTGATGGTTGTCGGTTTAGGCCTTGCGGGGCTTTTAGTAGGTGGAACCGCTCAAACTCAAAAGCCGATGGTGACTGCGTTTCAAGAGGAGCCGGATTTTCTGGATCCCCATCGGACAACCCGTTTCCATTCTCTGGTTGTGCTCAGCTATGTCACTGAACCGCTCCTAGATATAGACCCGAACTTCAATCCTGTACCACTTCTCGTCCAATCCTTTGAGTGGTCCGAAGATAAGCTGACCCTGGTGTTCCATTTGAAGCGGGGGATCCTCTTCCATAACGGTCAAGAGATGACGTCTCGGGACGTCAAGGCCTCCTACGAGCGGTATTTCCGCCTATCCCCTCTCGAGAACTACCTTGGTCCGAAGTACGGGGGGATCACAGAGATCCAGACCCCGGATGATTACACAGTGATCTTCAAGTTTGCCAATCCCAAACCCCTTGCCCTCTTCCACATCGCAGATGCGCATGCAAGCATCATGCCGGCTGACTGGTTGGCTGGGATGGTTGATGAGGAGGTGGGGGTCAAAGGTCTTGTTGGTACAGGACCGTACGTATTCGATCGCTGGATCCGAGGAGATCGGATCGTGCTAAAGCGCTTCGAGGCGTACAACCACGCACCGGACTACATGAACCATGCTGGACCGGCCTACGCAACCGAGCTCGTGATGCGCATCATTCCGGAGGGTGCTACGCGCCTGGCGGAGATTCTGGCTGGGAATATCGACTACACATTTGACGTCCCTCTGATGGGATACCAGCAGATAGCTGCCAACCCAACCCTCCAGGTCAAGATGGCACCGACGTACAGCGTGCAGTATCTCGTCTGCAACATGAAGCGCGAGATCTTCAACGACAAGCGTATACGACTCGCCATCGCGCACGCCATCAATAAGGAGGAGATTGTTAGGAGTGCTTGGTTCGGGATCGCGCTCCCCTTATACGGTCTTGTGGGGCCCGGCACGACTGGGTACTGGAAGGGCGTCGAGGAGATCGCCTACGCGTACGACCTCGAAAAGGCAATAGCTTATCTCGAACAGGCCGGGTGGACCACCGTCGACCGCGATGGCGTGAGGATGAAGGACGGCCGCCGTTTGGAGCTGACCCTTATCTCTTTCTCCAACGTCGATCAGTGGAAGGCAGCAGCGCAGGTCGTACAGACCCAGCTTGCCAGGGTGGGGATCAAGGTTAACTTGGAGCTGGCCGAAGTGGGCGCGACGTATGACCGTGCTCGGGCCGCTAACTACGACCTTGGTATCTTCCGCAATACCTGGTGGATGGGCCAACCGTACCTCACGTTCCTTACTCACTCAGTGAATATCGGTTCTAGCAACTTTGGCCAGTGGAAGAACGATGTCATTGACACCCTGCTCAACCTGTCTTCCAACGCTCTCGATGACGCCCTCCGCCGAGAGGCTTTCATCGTCGCTCAAGCGTTGGTGGTGGAGTCGGCAGTGTGGATCCCGCTCGCGGTCAACGTCAACGTGATGGCTGCGCGGCGTGATGTGGGGGGCTTGGACAAGCTGTTCTCCCACCCGTGGCAACCACCGCTGATGAGGGCTTTAGTCTTGTACAAGCAGTAGAGAAAGCAAAGGGTTAAGGGCCCGGAGGTCTGGGCGATTCGGCTTCCGGGCCCATCCAAAGATGGGAGCTTATCTCTTTCGCCGACTCTTGATGCTTGTGCCCACCCTCGTCGGGGTCACGGCCATCGTCTTCTCCTTGATGCACGTGAGCGGTGACCCGATTCGGTTGTTGTTCGGTCCCAACGTGTCCGAAGAGAAGGTCTTGGAAAAGAGAGCTGAACTTGGACTGGACAAACCGATTTACGTGCAATACTGGAACTGGCTGTCGCAGGTCGTCCAGGGGAACTTGGGGCTCTCCATCCACGTTCAGGATCGGGTTGGGAGACTGATTCTGGATCGGGTTGGCCCCACGTTAGAGTTGACCATTCCCGCTTTGATCCTCACCGTTGCAATTGCGATCCCGGCCGGGATTATCTCCGCCATGCGTCCCTACACCATCATTGACAACGTCAGCCGCCTCATCGCCTTGTTCTGGGTGTCGATGCCTTACTTCTGGCTAGGAATCATGCTAATGATGGTGTTTGGGTTGAGATTGCGAATCCTGCCCATCTCAGGACGGGGGGGACCGCTATGGACCCTCGCGGGGTTGAAGTCCGCGATTCTCCCTGTCCTAACCCTGGGACTCCCCCCCATCGCCCTGTTCACCCGTCTGACCCGATCGGCAATGCTTGAGGTTATGAGCGAAGATTACATTCGTACGGCGCGGAGCAAGGGGGTACGTGAAACAATCGTTGTTGTCCATCATGGTTTTCGTAATGCACTCCTGCCCGTAGTTACTCTGCTCGGGCTACGCCTCCCCTGGTTGTTTGGGGGAGCAGTGATCACCGAGACGGTGTTCGCCTGGCCCGGCATGGGGAGGCTTCTGGTCAATGCGGTCATGGAACGAGACTACCCAGTGGTCCAGGGTGTCGTCCTTTTCATTGCGGTGCTTACAGTCGTAGCCAACCTTGTCGTCGACTTCGCATACGTGTTCATCGACCCAAGGATCCGGTACAGCTAGAGATGAACCAACTCACGTTATCGAGGATAGTTCGCAAGTTTACCCGGAATCGACTTGCACTGGTCGGCCTCGTCTTCGTAGCAGCAGTGGTGCTCACAGCGTTGCTCGCTGGAGTGATCGCTCCCTATGATCCTCTAGCTATGAACTTCGATGCGCTGCTGGTTTCCCCCTCCGCCACACACCCCATGGGCACAGACATGCTCGGGCGCGATGTTCTGAGTCGGGTGCTGTATGGAAGCCGTTACGCACTTCTCATCGGCATGGGAGTGGTCGTCTTGCAGATGGTGTTGGGAGGTATCCTTGGCCTTATTGCCGGATTTGTAGGGGGCGTAGTCGATAGTCTCGTCATGCGGATGGTGGACATTGTGTGGTCCATTCCTGGGCTGGTCCTCGCGCTCGCTTTGGCAGGTGCACTGGGAGGAGGGATCTGGGTAATGATTATCGCCATCGCCGTAACTGGGTGGGGGCAGTTTACTCGGCTCGTGAGGGGGCAGGTGCTTTCGCTACGCGAGCTGGATTACATAACAGCAGCCCACGCGGTGGGGGCCCCTCGGAGGCGAATCCTGTTTCGTCATGTGTTGCCCAACACCCTCGGACCGGTCATCGTGTACACCACACTGGAGATGCCGACAGCAATTCTTGCCTCCGCGGCACTGAGCTTTCTCGGGGTGGGAGCTCAACCCCCTACTCCTGAATGGGGGGCATTGATCGCCGATGGTCGAGGACTTGTCGGCTTTGCGTGGTGGGTGTCTACGTTTCCTGGGCTGGCGATCATGATCACTGCTCTGGGATTCAACTTTGTCGGAGACGGTCTTCGGGATGTTCTCGACCCTAGGTTTGAGCGGCGCGTCTAGGGGGAGATGATGAGAGAACGCAAAACGATCAAGAACTGGAACTGCGAGCATGAAGTGACAGCAGTGTGTTCTGATCTCATCCGCTTCCCTAGTGAGAACCCCCCATGTGATGTGGCGGCGCTCGCTATGTACATCTCGGAGTACCTACAACGCGCCGGAATCCCTACCAGACAGATCTCCTCTGTCCCCGGGATGACGAGCGTGATCGCGGAGCTTGACTTCGGTCCCGGTCCTTGTCTTGTGCTGAACGGGCACATGGACGTCGTTCCGGCTGGTGACCGCACACGGTGGTCATTCGACCCATTCGGCGGGGAAGTGCGTGAGGGATATGTCCTTGGGCGTGGGGCAAGCGACATGAAGGGGGGCCTGGCCGCCCTTCTCGTGGCCATGGCCCAGGCCGCACGGTGGGATACCCTCCGAGGCAGGGTCCTGTTTATGGCCGTTCCTGACGAGGAGACCGGGGGATGGTACGGGACACGTTGGCTCCTCGAACAGGGGTTCACGGGGGACGCCTGCCTCATCGCCGAACCTTCCGGGATCAACCCTACCATTGGCCAGAAGGGAGCCCTCTGGTTGCGAGCTATCGCGCGAGGGATCCCCGCGCATGGGAGCCTTTCGCCTCTTGTTGGTGAGAATGCGATCCTGCGTATGACCCAAGTCATTAAAACGGTCTATTCCATCTGGGAACGGACGTGGGCCTTTCCTCCAGAACCGCGCCGATTGATTTCGGATACCCAGTCTACCCTCCGCGAAGAAGGCCTTGGCGTTCAGGCCGAGGCCCTTGACCATGTCACGGTGAACGTGGGTCGAATTGCCGGTGGGGACAAGGTGAACATTGTTGCCGACCACTGCGAAGCCGAGTTCGATCTGCGGGTGCCCATCGGGATTTCAGTGGGGGATGTGTTCAGCCTCCTACGGCAGTTAGTGGAAGAACAAGTTGGTTCTGGGGTGGAGATCGCTCCCGTTCGCGATCCCAGCGAGGCAAACTACACCTCACCAGCAGATCCCTTCGTTCAGCTTGTCCTCAGGACCATCCGCGAAGTAACTGGGGGCACACCTCGGCCGGTCCTACAGTGGGCATCGAGCGATGCTCGATTCTTCCGGCGCCACGGGGTTCCAACGGTCCAGTTCGGCCCCGCAGAGCTGCAAGGAATCCACGGATATAATGAACGGGTGACGGTGGCGCAGCTTGTTCAAGCGGCGAGAGTATATGCATTGCTAATTCACGACTATCTCTCGCCAGGTAATGGAGAGTGCCACCTGGTGGAGGCCTGACGCCAAAGAGGCCGAGTATGCGCATACGAGTGGTGATTCCGGTGTCAACCGAGATCTGGAACGCTGGCGTACACGAGGTGTGCCAGCAGGCGGCAGACAGGGATACCACCGTCGAGGTGGTCAATCTCGAGCGCGGGCCGGAATCCATTGAGTGCATGTACGATGAGGAAACGGTGGCGCCTTTTGTGATAGACGCCGTGATGCAGGCCGAGGCAGAGGGCGCGGATGCTGCAGTAATATACTGTTTCGGCAACCCTGCCCTTGAGGGTGCCCGGGAAGCGGTATCGATCCCCGTGCTCGGTTTGGGAGAGGGGGCCGAGGTGGCGGCAATGCCCTTGGGTGACCGGTTCGGGATCATCTCGACCCTGTCCGAGGCAGTCCCTCGCCACTATCGCAAGGCGCGGCTCCTGGGTACCGACGGGAAGTTGGCCGCCGTCGTCCCGTTGGGGCTGAAAGTCCTGGAACTCGGCGAGCGCGGGAGGGTAATCGAGGCGGCGGTGGCGGCTGGTCGCGAGTTGCTGGTCAGGGGGGCCCAGGTGGTCGTGTTGGGATGCGGGTCCCTGCTGGGGGTGGCGGACGAGTTGAGGAAGGAGCTGGGGGTACCCGTGGTCGTTCCTGCGGTGGCGGCCATCAAACTGGCGGAGGCCTATGTGAAGATGAGGGCCGCCCACAGCAAGCTGGCGTACCCGCGGCCCCCGGAGAAGGTAAGGAAGTAAAGCCGCATCGGGCGTGCGAGGAGGGAGCGAGCGGTGGACATCGACATAGAGGCAATCCGGCCCGGCGTACTGGGGATGCTGCGGGTTAACATGGGGCTGCAGCTGGGCGAGAGACTGCTGGTGGTCACCGACGTACCGACGCCAGCCCAGTGGGCCGAGTGGCCTCTTCCCCAGTTGCAGGAAGTGTGCCGGCGATCTTCTCTGGCCCGTCTGGTCGCTCAGATAGCGCGGGAAGAATACCCCGGTTGCCGGGTGGACTTCTTCGCCTACCCCGCCACCGGGCGTTCCGGAATGGAGCCCGGGGCGGAAACGGCCGCCCGGCTTCGGGAAGCCAATGTGGTGGTGGCGATCACCTCATTTTCGCTGTCGCATACGGAGGCCCGGGAAGGCGCCTGTCGGGCGGGAGCGCGCGTGGCGAGCATGCCCAGGTTCCAGCCGGAGATGTTCTACCACGGCGGCGCCATGGCGCTGGATTACCAGCGCGTGGCGGAGGAAACCGCCCGCATAGCGGCCTTGCTCACCGCGGCGCGCACGGCCACCGTCCGCTCGCCAGCGGGCACCGACATAACGTTCAGCCTGGAGGGTCGGGAGGGTCAGGCCGACGACGGCCTGTACACCCGGCCGGGATCCTGGGGCAATCTCCCGGCCGGGGAGGCGTACACCGCGCCGGTGGAAGGCAGCGGGCGCGGTGTGCTGGTGGTGCAGGCGGGCTGGCACCCCGGCCTGGAGCACGATATGCGCCTCGTGTTTGAGGACGGGGAGGTGGTGGCGGTCGAGGGCGGCGGGGAACTGGGTGAACGCATGCGCGGCCTCCTGGCGATCGGACGCGCCCCGACCCCTGAGGAACGGGCCCGCCGAAACCTAGCCGAACTGGGCATAGGTACGAATCCTAACGCCCGCCGTACTGACGTTACCCTTGAGGCAGAGAAGATCAGGGGTACGGTGCACCTGGCGATAGGAGACAGTTCCCACATGGGCGGCAGGACGGTGGCGGACCTTCATGCTGACTTCGTCATTCCGCGTGCCACGCTGCTTCTTGACGGTAGGCCGGTCATGGAAAATGGCAACTGGTTGGTGCAATAGGGAAAGGAGTGTCGCAAATGGAACTAGCGCTGGGAACGGAGCCCACCAATCGTTACCTGTCGTTCGAAGTGGCGCGGGCGGCCCGCAAGCTGGTAGAGGAGGTCATGCTGGTCAAGCCTGGTGAGAATGTCCTGGTGACCGTTGACACCGCGGGAGACCGTCGGGTGGCGGAGGCGGTGGCTGAAGCTGCCTACGCGGCCGGGGCGGTTCCCACCCTGGTGGTGTACCACACCAGTCCCACTGCTGTGGTAGAACCTCCGGCACCTGTGGCGGGTGCGGCAGCCCGCGCGCAGGTGTGGATCGAACTGGCGGTGGCGTACGTCCTGCATACGGATGCGTACCGCAATGCCCTAGCGGCAGGATGCCGGTATATCTGCCTGGCGGGCATGGATGTCGACATGCTGGTGCGTTGCGTGGGACGCGTGGACTACCCGGCCATGCTGGCGCTGGGGGAAACCCTTCGCCGCCTGGTTGCCAGCGCGGACGAGGTCCGGGTGACTAGTCCCGCGGGTACCGACCTGATTGGGTATAACCGTGGTCGCAAGGTGCGGCACTCCGGGAAACTCGCCGACACCCCGGGCGAGCCCATCATGCTGGGCGGGCAGATATCGTGGTGCCCGGTGGAGGAGACCATCGAGGGGAAGCTGGTGTTCGACGGCGCTCTGTGGCCTCCAACGGAGCTGGGCAAACTCTCCTCACCGGTAGAGCTAACTGTCAGTCGAGGCGTGATCACCGACATCCGCGGGGGAGCCGAGGCCCAGGTGTTCAAGCGTTGGCTGGAGTCGTTCCGCGACCCGGACATGTACCGCATCGCCCACTACTCACTGGGGTTCAACCCGGGTGTGACGCGGCCTACCGGCCGGATCGTCGAAGACGAGCGTGTCTTCGGGTGCATGGAAATGGGTATCGGTACCCAGGGCGCCCAGATAGGAGGACTGACCTGGCAGGCAGCGTCCCATACCGATGGGATCGTGCTTTCGCCCTCGATTTACCTGGACGGCCAGCCGCTCGAGGTGGAGGGCCGCTACGTGCACCCCGAGGTGGTGGAAGCGTGCCGCCGTCTGGGGGTGCCGGGCTATTGATGTCCGAAGCAGGTGTAATTCCACTGGGATAGGGTGGATGTTATACAATGCTCAGAGGTTTATCAGAAGAGTCTGATGAATGGGTGTTCTTCTCAGGGGTGGCATTACCTTTGGTGGTATTGTGTCTGAACGTCTTCCGGGACGCGTCAAACGACACTTCTAACCCTCGATTAAGAGGAAAGCAGCGGCGAGTGGGTAGAACGAGCCATCGGTGGCTTCATCATTTGCCGTGCCTTCGAAGGAGGTGGAATGGTGTTGCGCGAGATCATGGACGCTATGGAAATTTTGGACGACCCACAAGTCCGAGGCGACAAGGTGGCAATTTGGCTACGCAGTCGCGGTGTGGAAAACGTGGAGGTCACGCGAGTTCAAGGAGAACGTGGATCAACAGAGTTCATAAAAGTCCGTCTCTCCGCTAGGCAAAGGACAGGGCCAACTTTGGGGATCATCGGTCGACTGGGCGGCGTCGGGGCAAGGCCAGAAAAGTTGGGGTTGGTGTCCGATGCTGATGGAGCAATTGTTGCCTTGGCCTGCGCCG
>CALKUW010000231.1 GCA_937996585.1 uncultured Flavobacteriales bacterium | reverse complement strand
CTGGGATGACGAAAGTCATTTTCGGGGCTGAGGCATGCCTACCGTAAATGCTGGTTTTGAGGGAATTGCGTGTCGAGCTTGCCTGCAAATTCCTGATTGCCATGAAAGCCTATGACTTCCTTTCCCTCCTGGCCCTGATCGGCATCCTCGCGATGACCGCCATGGCCTTTACCGCACCCGACAAGTACGGTCCCCTCATGCCGAACGTGACCAAGATGTCACGCCAAGCCCACTGCATCGACGGACATTGCATCGTCGTGAGCACCTTCAACAGGCGCAAACTTTACATCCCCCGTTCCCGACTGGACGACCACATCATCGAGCGGGATGTGAAGCGCTATCACCTGCACAAGGCGCACGACAACCAGGACGATGCAGCCATCCACCTCTACTACAGGGGCGACCAGGTGCCCATCCTGTCCAACGGCCATTTCGCGTCCATCCACGATGTCCTCGCCGATCTCCTGGAGCAATACGGCACCCCGACGCAGATGGCGACATTCGAGAACTCTCCGGGCATCGGTGACATCACCGTGCTCGACGACCACGAGCAGCTCGTCTTCCTGAAGGGCATGCTCTTCGAATGACGGGTGATCGCCGCCGTCAGAGGAGGTAGTCCATGCTCGAAAAGGTGGAGTGCCGTCCGGAGACGACGCCTTCGAGCATGTCCTTGCGGCCCTCGCTGCAGGCCACCAAGGTGCGGATGCTGAATGAGCGCAGGGCGGCGCGCACCGACAGGGTGGCGACGGCGCTGTCTTTCCGGCCGGTGAACGGGAGGGCGTCGGGGCCGCGCTGGCAGCTGGCGTTGAGGTTGACCCGGCAGACCTGGTTCACGAGCTGGTCGATGACCTTGCCCATGGCTTCCGGGTTCTGCGAGAAGACGCTCGCCTGCTGGCCGTAATCGCTCTCGGCGATGTCGGCCATGACCTCTTCGATGTCCTCGTATTCGATGACCGGACAGACCGGACCGAACTGCTCCTCGCGGAAGATGGCGGTGTCGCGCCGGACGGGGAAGAGGATGGCCGGGAAGAAGATGGCGCCTGCGGTCTGGCCGCCTTTCGCATTGATCACCTTGGCGCCCTTCTCGATGGCCTCCTCGACGTAGGCCTGCATGGCCTCGACCTTGCCGCGCTCGGGCAGCGGGGTGATGTCGGAATCAGCAAAGGGCAATCCCGCCCGCAGCCGGTCGGTGGCGGCAGCGAACTTCTCGAGGAACTCGGCCCGCACGTACTTGTGCACGTAAATGACCTTGAGTGCGGTGCACCGTTGGCCGTTGTAGCTCCACGCACCGTTCACGCACTGCTTCACGGCGAGGTCGAGGTCGGCGTCCGGAAGGATGATGGCCGGGTTCTTGGCCTCGAGGCCCAGCACCTGACGCACGCGGTTGGGTTTGGGGTGCTGGCTGATGAGTGCGTTGCTGGACTTGCTGTTGCCGATGAGGGCGAGCACGTCGACGTGGCCGGACTGCATGATGGGCGCGGCGAGCTCACGGCCCCGTCCGAAGACGATGTTGACCACCCCCGGAGGGAAGCAGTCGCGGAACGCCTCGAGCAGCGGGGTGATGAGGAGCACGCCGTACTTGGCGGGCTTGAAGACGGCCGTGTTGCCCATCAGGATGGCGGGCAGCAGCACGCAGAAGGTCTCGTTGAGCGGGTAGTTGTAGGGGCCGAGGCAGAGGACGACGCCGAGCGGACCGCGGCGGATCTGGGCGAGCGTGCCCTCCACGTTGTGGATGTGGCTGCCCTCGCGGTGGAGGTTCTTGTACTCGGTGACCGTCTCGCGCAAGTATTCGACAGTGCGGGTGAATTCCTTGACGGCGTCCTTCTTGCGCTTGCAGATCTCCCACATGAGCAGCTTGACCACGATCTCGCGCTGCTCGACCATGCGGTCGATGAACTTCTCCATCGCAGCGATGCGGTCGGCCGCCGGCATGGTCGGCCACGCCCCGCGCCCATTGTCATACGCCTTGCGGGCAGCGGCCAGCGCCTCCATGCCCTGCTCCTTCTTGAGGTCGGGGGCGGAACCGAGGTAAACGGGCTCCTCGGCGCCGTCGACCAGCGTGCGGATCGGACTCAAGACATCGGCCATGGGGCCGTTCCAGGTCTTGAGCTGCCCGTCCACGAGGTAGGTCGTGTGATGCAGCGGCTCGGTCAGCGCGTCCTTTGGGTCGAGCAGGGCGTCTTGTGCAGGAATGGCGTGGGTCATGCGCGGTTAACACAAAACCACCTAAATGGTTCACCGACAGCCCGAACCGGGGCATGAGCGACCTCAGGTGCGGCCCTGCAGCGTGACCTCCCGCTCGAAGTGGGCCAGTCCGGAGCGCATGCCTTCGACCCGCAACTGGTAGGCCCCGGCGGGGTAGCCCTCGAAGGCCATCGTGAGGGTGACGTCGTGCGGACCGGAACGCAAGGCGAAGCCCTCCATCATCTCGATGCGCTCGCCGTCGGGCTGCACCATCACCACGCGGCACGGCTCGCCCTGCTGGAGCACCATGTTGAGCTCGCACCGGATCTCCATGGCCTCCCCGGTGAACATCCCCTCGTCCTCCTCGGTGGGCTCGCGGTACTTCACGGCATAGCCCGGCGCCTCGAAGTCCGCCACCTCCTCGTCGAGGATGGCGTTCAATTCGCCCGCCACGCTGTCATCCACGTAGACCGACGAGAAATCGTGGGCGTTGGTGTAGACCCACACCATGTCCTGCCGCCCGGTGGCGAGG
>CALKUW010000230.1 GCA_937996585.1 uncultured Flavobacteriales bacterium | reverse complement strand
TCCGACGGCCGACTTCAATGACGGCTCCTGTCTCTTCGGCGGATGTACCAACCCCGCAGCGTGCAACTACGATGCGGATGCCAACTCGGACGATGGAAGCTGCGACCTCGTGAGCTGCTACGGCTGCATGAACGAGGCGGCATGCAACTACGACCCGACGGCGACCATCCCGGACGGCAGCTGTGACCTGATCACCTGCCGTGGCTGTACCGATCCGGACGCGATCAACTACGACGCCGATGCGACCATCGACAATGGAAGTTGCCTGTTCACAGGCTGCACGGATCCGGCGGCAGACAACTATGACCCCAATGCGGACTACAGCGACGGCTCCTGTTTCTACTCCGGTTGCACCAACCCATTCGCCTGCAACTTCAGCAGCGATGCGACCGTGGACGACGGAAGCTGTGACCTGACGAGCTGCTATGGCTGTACCAATGCGCTGGCGTGCAACTACGACCCGGCGGCCACCCTGTCGGATGGCAGCTGTGACCTCTTCAGTTGCCGCGGCTGTACCGATCCGGACGCCATCAACTACGATCCGGAAGCCACCCAGGACGACGGAAGCTGCATCGTGGTCGGCTGTCTTGATCCCGAGGCCGAGAACTACAACCCGGACGCGGACTTCAACGATCCGGACCTCTGTACCTATCCGGTCATCTCCGGTTGCCTCGTGACCATCGCGTGCAACTACAACCCGGATGCCACCGTGAGCGACGGCAGCTGCGATTACTTCAGCTGTGCCGGTTGTACGGACCCCGCGGCCAACAACTATGATGCCACGGCGACACTGAACGACGGTTCCTGCACCTACGGTCAGCCGACCGCGGGCCAGAGCCTCGGTGGCGGTTGCACCCTGCCGTTCGCCTGCAACTTCGGCGATACGGTCAACCCCTGTGAGTTCGATAGCTGTGCGGGCTGCACCACACCGGGCGCCTGCAACTACGATGCGGACGCCACCCTTGCCACGACGTGCTTCTACCCGGAGGACCTCTGCAACGGAGCCACCAACGTGGATTGCGATTGCAACTGTCTGAACGACGTGAACAGCAACGGCATCTGTGACGAGGACGAGACCGGCGGCTGCACGAACCCGCTGAGCTGCAACTACGACCCGCAGGCCGCCTTCGATGACGGCAGCTGTGACACCACGAGCTGTGCGGGCTGTACCGATGCCTCTGCATGCAACTACGATGAAAGCGCCACGCTGAATGACGGCAGCTGCGACTACGTCAGCTGCACCGGCTGCATTGACCCGACGGCCTGCAACTACGACGCGACAGCGACGGTGACCGATGGAAGCTGCACCTATGCGCAAGAGTTCCAGGACTGCGATGGCAACTGCCTCAACGACGTGAACACCAACGGCATTTGCGACGAGTACGAGACGGAGGGCTGTACCAACCCCTTCGCGTGCAACTTCGATTCCGATGCCTCCATCGACGATGGTAGCTGCGAGACCACGAGTTGCGCCGGCTGTACGGATGCGGTGGCGTGCAACTATGACGAGACTGCCATCATCAACGACGGCAATTGCGAGTACGAGAGTTGCGTGGGTTGTACCAATCCGGAGGCCTGCAACTACGACGCCAGTGCCACGATCAACAGCGGGGAGTGCACCTTCCCGGCCAACGCGTTCGTGGACTGCACAGGCGACTGCCTCGAGGATGCCAACAACAATGGCATCTGTGATGCCCAGGAGGTAGCCGGTTGCATGGACAGCGATGCCTGCAACTACAACGAGAATGCCAACGTGGACGATGGCAGCTGTGACCTCACGAGCTGCCTCGGTTGCCTCGATGCGACCGCCTGCAACTTCGATGCCGACGCGACCCAGTCGGACGGCAGTTGCGATTACGAGAGCTGCCTCGGCTGCACGGACGGAACGGCTTGCAACTACGATGCTGCGGCCACGCAGGACGACGGCAGCTGTACGTATCCCGACGGTCTGCTGCTCGACTGTGACGGGGGCTGCGTGAACGACGTGGACAACGATGGCATCTGCGATGAGCAGGAGCAGCCGGGCTGCACGGACGACACGGCCTGCAACTACGATGCGGATGCCACCGACAACGACGGCTCTTGCGAGTACACCTCCTGCCTTGGCTGCCTGGATGCCAACGCCTGCAACTACGATGACGGTGCCACGGTGTCGGATGGCAGCTGCGAGTACGAGAGCTGTGTGGGCTGTTCCGATCCTGCAGCATGCAACTACGACCCGGCGGCCACACAGGGTGACGGAAGCTGCTCGTACCCGGCCGGCCTGTTGCTCGATTGCGACGGCAACTGCGTCAACGATGCGGATGGCGACGGTGTCTGCGACGAGCAGGAGACGCAGGGCTGCGACGATGCGGCGGCCTGCAACTACAACGCCCTGGCCACGGACAACGACGGATCCTGCGTGTACGATGGTTGTGACGGTTGCCTCGACGTGAATGCGTGCAACTACAACGAGAACGCCACCCAGAGTGACGGAAGCTGTGATTACGAGAGCTGCGTCGGCTGCATGGCACCGACGGCCTGCAACTACGACCCGTCAGCCACCCAGGCGGACGCGAGCTGCGTGTATCCGGCGGGGCTGCTCCTGGATTGTGACGGCAACTGCGTCAACGATGCGGATGGCGACGGCATTTGTGACGAGCAGGAGACCCAGGGCTGCACCGATGCCGGGGCCTGCAACTACAACACCCTGGCCACGGACGACGATGGCTCCTGCGACTTCGAAAGCTGCCTCGGTTGCACCGTGCCTTCGGCATGCAACTACGATCCCGCCGCCACACAGAATGACGGTTCCTGCGACCTGTCGAGCTGCCTCGGCTGCACGTACAGTGAAGCGCTGAACTACGACGCCACGGCGACGGTCGACAACGGTGGCTGCGTCTTTGACTGCTCCGGTGGACCGGTGGACGAGGGCTGTGTGGGTGACTTCAACCTCGACGGCGCCGTGGGTGCCGCCGACCTGTTGGAGTTCCTGATCGTCTATGACACGTTCTGCGACTGATCATCCCCGACGGACTGAGATGAAAAGGGCCGTTCCTCCGGGAGCGGCCCTTTTTTCTCGCATCAATTGCCGGGACGGATGAGCTCGAGGGTGCCTGAGGCCGTTCCCGAGTCCGAGCCGCCATCTGGACCACCGCACACCGAGGTGTAGTCTACGATGTACCAGTAGGCGCCGGAGGCCAGCGGTTCGCCATTTCCCCCCGTGCCATACCACCGGATGGGGGTGCCGGAGCTGAATCCGCTGCCCGCATTGGTGTACACGAGCTGCCCCCATCGGTTGTACACCCTCAAAGCATAGCTGGTCAAGGCGGACAGCGCTTCGAAATCGGGGTCGTCCTCGAGGAAGGGGTACCAGCTGTCGTTGCGGCCGTTGTTGTCGGCTGTGAGGACATTGGGGAAGGCGATGGAGCTGATGTCCACTCCGAAGTCTTCGCCTTCGGTGACCGAAACCAGGACGCTGTCCGAACATCCGGTCTCTTCCCATTCGACGACGAGTTGGTAAACGCCGGCAACGTTGATGATGGGGCCAAAGGAGCCGGTGGCGGGGGACACCCCGTTGGTGGTGCCGTCAAAGGTGTTGGTCCATGAAACGGAGGGGGTGAGACCGGTGCCACCGAACGGGGCGTAGTCCGCCACGCCCGCGCCCACCACGGGCTGACCGGGGGTGAGGCAGGTGAGGGGCTCAACCGATCCTGCCGCGATGACGGGTGCAGCATCGGCTGCGAGCACTTCCAGCGTGGATTCGCTTGTGCAGCCTGTGAGCGTGCTGGTCGCGGTGGCGAGGTAGGTGCCCGTTTCCAGTGCCACGGCGGATGCCCCTCCGCCCTGCAAGGCCCCATCGGAGGTGGACCATTCAAAGACCAGGTCGGCGGGCAGGAATTCCGGTGAAGGCAAGGCGAAGGTGGCTTC
>CALKUW010000229.1 GCA_937996585.1 uncultured Flavobacteriales bacterium | reverse complement strand
AATAGGCTGATTAACTCGCCTCGCTTCACGACCTCGGCGAAGAAGTGCTTGTTGGTGTCGTCGGTGGCGATGCCGGTGGGGACGAGGATGCCCATGCGGCCGCCGGGTTTCAAAAGAGCCCGCATGCGCTCGGCGAAGACCGAGTAGGTGTTGATGTCGCCCCGCCCGGTGAGAGGGTAGAAGCCGCTCCCCCGCAGGAAACGGCTGGTGCTCTCGGCAGCGTGCAGGGCCTCCTGGTACTCCTGCCAAAGCGTGGGGTTCTTCTTGGGAAGTTGGGCGATGAGCCTTTCGCGGGCGGCGGCGGTGGGCGCGTTGGCGATCTCCAGGTCGCGGGCCGCGAAAAACTCCTGCTCCTGGAGCTTGACGCGCTCCCATGGCGGGTTGCCCAGCACGACATCAAAGCCGCCGTCGGCGAAAACCTCTGGGAACTCCAGGGGCCAGTGGAAGAAGCGGTGTTTGTGGGCCAGGGCCTCCGCAACGCCGGCGACCTGCCCGGGCACGGGTTGGCGCTCCAGCGCCCGCCGCACGGCCTCGGTGGTGATGGCCGGTTTGCCTGGCTTCATCTCTTGGAAGAAGGCCGCCGTCCAAAGGTTCGCGGCCCGCCGCAGGGGATCCAAGGAGCTCCAGAGGGCTTGGTGGCGGCGCGCCTTCTCCGCGACCGCCTCCGGCGTGTCGTCCCGGATGCTGTCCACCCTCATGGCCTCAAGCGCGCTATGCAGCAATGCGTCGTCGAAAGAGCCTGCGAGTAGGCTCATCTGCCCAGCCCGCTCCTGGGCGTTGCGCTTCTTGAGAGCACGGGCAACCCCTCGGTCGTGGCCCTCCACCGGTTCATAGGCCTCACCCGGAATGCCCTCCCTCAATGCGGAAAGATCCACGACACCCAGCAGGCTGTCGCCCGTGCGGATGTGGTGATCCAGGAAGGTCAGGGGCTTGCCTGGGACGTGGCTTTCGATCCACAGGGCCACCTTGCAGAGCTCCACCGCCAGGGGGTTCTTGTCCACTCCGTAGACGCAGTGGGCGATGATGTCCCGGGTGGCCTCCCGGAGGGCTTCGGGAGAAGGTTCGTCCTCCCCGGTACGCACGCGGGCCAGCTCCCGGCCCAGGCGGCGGCCTGCCGCCAGCAGGAAGTGCCCGGAGCCGCAGGCTGGGTCGAGGACCTTGATGGAGAGGATGGCCTGTTCCCGGGCCTTCGGGTCTCTGGCCTGGCGAAGCTTCTCCTCCAGCACCGGTGTCAGGGCGCTCCGGATGAGCTCCTGAACCAGCTCCGGCGGGGTGTAGTAGGACCCCGTGGACTTGCGCTGGGTGCCCTCGGTGAACCGGAAAGCGGGTCCGTCGGGCTCCCCCACCACCACAGGGTGGTTGTCCAGCAGGCTCTCGTAGACCGACCCCAGTTCCTCGACGTCCAGCGCCGCGTAGTTCACCCGGCGGTACGTCCGGGCCTCTTCGTCGTAGTAGTAAGCGAGGTGGAAAAACGCCCTGAGAAGGTCGCGGTTCGTGATGGTGAGGTTCTCCAGCGGGATGGGCTCAAAAAGGCCGCCGTCTAGAACCGGAAGCCCAAGGAAGCTCGCCAGAGGCTGGCCTTCCACCTGGGGCGTGGGATCCCGCAGAAGGTGACAGAGGACCCGCAGAGACTGCCACAGATCGTCGTGCTCCGTGTACGCCTCGAAGCGGTCGGTCAGCCGCCGCAGCCGGCCGACGCTGTAGTGCTCGCGGTAGAGGTCGTTTCCACCCAGGAGGCCCCGCTCTTCGGCCACGAGGAGGAACAGGAATCGGTAGACCAGACGGAGGAGGTCAGCGTACAGCCGGACTGCCACTGACTCATCTGCTTCTGCGTATGACGCCTCCCACCCGCGGCTGTGCCTCAAGAATCCCGTTCCCAGGATCGTCAGGCACTCCTCCACTCCGTCCCGAAGTCGGTCCCGGGCGCGGTTGCCCTGTTCCTGGGCGTCCTGGTGGTAGCGCTCAAGCCAGCACTGGCCGGCGTCCGCCACCCGCTGCGGCAGGCGCGTCCGGTGCAGGAGCCGGTACAGCAGGAGGAAGTCGCTGAACCGCTCGCCCTCCTCGGCGTCGAAGATGGCCTCGAGGTCGAACTCCACGTAGGCCTGGCGGCGCAGAAGGGGGGACTTGCGCAGAAGCCGGAGGACACGCCCGTTGGTGACGATGCCCCACAGGTGCTCGGATCGGTTCAGGAATTCTTGCAGGAGGGTATGGGGAGAGAGGCGCGGCCGCCCAGTGGGGTCCACCCGTCCAAGCTCGCGCCGGGTGCCCACGATGTGGACGGGCGGGGCGTCCTCCGGCTGGCCGGCCCGGTGGGAGATGGCGTAGCTGACCCCGTCCAAGTCGTAGGCCTTTGGGTTGTACTGCAGCTCGTAATCCAAAAGCCCCAACAGCGGGACCACCCAACCCTCGCGCGTGAGGCTCGTGGCAGGGTCGTCTTCGGGGAGCCGCTGGAGCCGGCGGCGGAAGACCTTCCACAGGTCCTGGGCATCTCGATACGCCTCCGCGGCCTCTTCCACCACGGACCGGCCGGCCCGGATGCCGAAGTCCGCCGGCCGCTGGCCGGGCAAATCCCCCGCTTCCAGGCGTTCCAGAAAGTCCGGCCCAAAGAGGCCCCCTTCCAGATGGACGGCCCGTCCTTTCAGGCTTGGGCGAAGGACGACGGTTGGCTCTGCCGTGACCGTGCGCATCGCGCTACACCGAAGGCTGGAGGATGAGCACACCCAGAAGGTCCGGCGGCCACTGCGGTTCGACTCCGAGGCCCCGAACCGGCTGGCCGACGCTTTGGCGCACCCGGCGATGGGCTTCCTTCAGCTCCTTGGCCCGTTGTTCCAGG
>CALKUW010000228.1 GCA_937996585.1 uncultured Flavobacteriales bacterium | reverse complement strand
GGACCTGCAGCCGGCGAATCTGGGTCCACGCCGCGTCGTTCCCCACCACGGCTACGAAGGGTAGCCCCTGCCGGACCGCCGCCTCATACTCCAGCAGGTCCAGCCCGGCCGCACCGTCGCCGAGGAGAACCACCACGGGTGCCTGCGGCCGCAGGACGCAAGCGGCCAGGGCAAATCCCATCCCGACCCCTAGCTAGACCCGAGCCCCCCTTGACGGACGCCACCAAAACTTAGGAGCCTAATACCAAGGGATGATCCGTCAAAGGGGGGTGCGTTGCCATGGTGTCGCCGCCGGGGGCCTGGCGCTGGATCCTGCTTCCTGTGCTTTTCCTGCTCCTTGTTTCCGTCCCTGGGGGCCACGTTGGGGCCTATCCCGAGCGGCCTATCCGAATGATCGTGCCCTGGGCCGCGGGTGGGGACACGGATGCTATCATGCGCGTGGCGGCGAGCCTGCTGGAGAAGGACCTCGGCGTGCCTGTGGTGGTGGTGAACATCCCTGGCGCGTCCGGGACCGCGGGGGCTCGCGAGGCCAAGAAAGCGCCTCCCGACGGACACACCATCTTCTCGGTTCATGACTACATTCACACCACGTTCTATACCGGTGTGGCGGACATCAATTATTGGGACTTCGTCCCGGTCTGCCTCCTTACCTCCACACCATCCATCGTGGCCGTCTACGGGAGAGCGCGGTGGCGTACCTTCCGGGAGCTCATCGAAGATGCAAAGCGGCGCCCAGACGAGATCAAGGCGGGTGCCACCCTCGGATCCACGAGCCACTTCTTCCTGGTGCTTATCGAGCGAAAAGTAGGCTCTCGCCTCTGGCGCTACGTCAGCTACGAGGGTACCGCGCCACGGATGACTGCGCTCATGGGCGGCCACATCGACGTGGCCGAGTCCAACCTGACCCAGCTCGACAAGGCACGAGCCGGCCAAATCCGGTTTCTGGCCCTCGCGACTGAGAAGCGCCACCCCTCCGCGCCGGATATCCCTACCCTGCGGGAGTTCGGGGTGGACGTGGTGTATGCAGTCAACAGGGGCTTGATGGTGCCCAAAGGGACTCCCGGCTCGGTGGTCGCGAGGTTAGAAAAGGCCTGTGAGAGTGTGGCCCGGGATCCCGTTTTCGCCGATGCGATGCTCAAGCAGGGGACTGATGTACGGTTCCTGAACCGAGGCCAGTACACGATCTTCTTGAGGGAGAACGATGCGCTTAACAAAGCCCTGGCGGAGTACGTAGGATTCAAGCGGCGGTAAGCTTCGGCTTCCTTCCGGCTAGAGCAGAGACGTATGGGTCGGGACGCGATCACTGGGTGCTTGCTACTTGGTCTGAGCCTGTGGCTCTACCGGCAGACGGCGGAGATTCCTCGACCGCACTTCGTTTCGGTGGGTCCAGATGTTTACCCGCGGATCCTCCTGGGTCTTCTGGCAGGGCTGAGCGTTGCCCTATTGGGCGCGGATCTGCTGAACCGGGGGGGCCGGCGGGGGCGTGGCGGAGGGCGTCCGGAGGCCCGAATTCATCGAGCTTCGTATCGCGACGTCTTCCTTACTTATCTACTCTTCGGTGGCTACACGGCCCTGATCCCGATCCTCGGCTTTCGGGCTGCTACCGTGTCCTTCGTCGCTGTTCTATCGTGGTGTCTCGGCCCCAAAACCGTTCGCCATGCCGTGTTGTGCCTGCTCGTTGCTTTTGTGTTCGTCGCGGCCGTGCACCTGATGTTCGAAGGGTACCTGAGACTCCTGCTCCCGAGGGGAATCCTTCCGTGAGGCAGCGTCCGTCGGTGGCGTCGTGATCGATCTTTGGCTTACCGGCCTGAGCCGAGTCTTGCAGCCTGACGTGTTCTTGTCCCTCGCGGCGGGGGTGGTCGCCGGGCTCGTGGGCGGCGCCATCCCCGGGATCACCATCACCATGACCGTTATTTTGGTCCTGCCCTTCACCTTTGGCATGGATCCCCTGCAGGGGGTGGCCACTCTGATCGGGGTGTACGTGGGCGGGGAGTCCGGAGGGCTCATCACGGCCACGCTCCTAGGCATTCCGGGAACCGCCTCCACCATCGCGACTACCTTTGATGCCTATCCTATGGCCAGAAAGGGAGAACCCGGTCGCGCGGTGTGGCTGGGGATGTGGGCCGGGCTCCTCGGTGGTCTACTCGCTGGTATCCCGCTCGTCATCGGCGCGGTCACCCTGGCCAGCCTAGCCCTGAAGTTCGGCCCCTGGGAGTACTTCAGCCTCTTCGTTCTCACTTTGAGCATCGTCAGCAGTCTCTCCGAGCAGTCCCTGCTCAAGGGTCTGGTCGCCGCGACGCTCGGCCTTTTGCTCACGGTGGTGGGATCCGACCCACTCATCGGCGCTCCCCGGTTCACCTTCGGATCCGAGTACCTGAGAACCGGGTTTCCCTTCCTGGCCGTGCTCGTGGGCGTCTACGCTTTTGCCCAGCTCATGCGGGAGCTGGAGAAACGCCACGAGGGCCAGCCCCGTCTCCTCGCGGCCGGCTCCGCTAGCCTTGCGATCTCCCACCGGCGGATCATTCGGGAGGTCTTCCAGCAGTGGGCGAACCTCCTGCGCTCCACCCTGGTGGGCCTGTGGATAGGCGTCCTCCCTGCGGTCGGAGGGTCCGCGGCCAACATCCTAGCCTACGATCAGGCGAAGAAGTTCTCCCGCCATGCCGAGCGGTTCGGGACCGGGATTCCGGACGGGATCATCGCCACGGAGTCCGCCAACAACGCGAACGTGGCCGGCTCCCTGATCACCATGATGGCCTTCGGGATCCCGGGAGACGCGGTGAGTGCGGTGATGATCGGCGCGCTCATCATCCACGGGATCCAGCCGGGGCCCCTATTTATCAGCACCAAACCGGACCTGGCCTACGGGATGTTTTCCGCGTACTTCCTGGCCACGGTGCTCACGGTCCCTATTGCGGCAGGATTGCTCCGGCTGCTCTTGCGCGTCGTCTCCGTTCCCCTGCAGTTCTTGGTCCCCGTGATCCTGGTGCTGGGGGCGATCGGCGCATACGCGATCAACAATCTCATGGCCAACGTCTGGACATTCTTTTTCTTCGGCATGCTGGGCTATGTTATGGTGAAGTGCGAGTTCCCGATCCCGCCCCTGATCCTCGGACTGATCCTGGGAGACCAGATCGAAGTGAACTTCATCCGGGCCATCATGACCGAGTCGAATCCGCTCCTCTTCCTGACCCGACCCCTCTCGGGCCTGTTCTTGATCCTCTCCGCGGCCTCCTTCGCCTGGGGGATTCTCCAGATGCGTCGCAGGGCTGTGCCGGGCGGGTTGCCGGCGCCGTCCGTCCGGGGGTAGACCTTGAGCACTACGGAAACGCCTCGTGAATTCTCCCTCACCGTAGGCCTTGCGGGCTTCGGGACCATCGGACAACGGGTGGCCAGGGAGCTGGATCGACCCCTGCCGGGCCTCCGCCTGGGTGCCATTACCAGCCGCGACCTGGAGACGGCGCGCACCCGGGTGCAGGCCCTGCTCAAGACTCCGGCCCCCGTGGTCCCCCTTCGTGAGCTGGTTGCCATGGTGGACGTGGTGGTGGAGGCCGCGCCTGCACAGGCCTTCGAGGAGATCGCCGCCGCCGCCCTCCGCGCGGGCAGGACGCTCGTTGTCCTAAGTGCCGGGGCTCTCCTGGACCGGTATGAGGCGTACGCGGACCTAGCCCGGCAGGGCGGCGGGCGGATGTACGTGGTCTCCGGGGCCATCGGCGGCCTTGACGCCCTTGCCGCCGCCTCAGTGGGCGAGGTGGAATCCGTCACCGTGGTGACCCGAAAGCCCCCACGGGCTCTGGAAGGCGCACCCTACCTGGAGGCACGCCGCATCCGCGTGCGGGAGCTACAGGCCCCGCGGGTAGTGTTCGAAGGGAGCGCCCGGGACGCCTGCCGCGGATTCCCCGCCAACGTCAACGTCGTGGCTGCGATCAGCCTCGCGGGGATCGGCCCGGAGCGGACTCGGGTGCGGATCGTGGCGGATCCCACCGTCTCGCGCAACACCCACGACCTGGAGGTAGTAGGCTCCTTCGGCCGGTTTCACCTCCACGTCGAAAACGTTCCCACGGAGAACCCTCGGACGGGGGTCCTTGCAGCCCAATCCGTGATCGCCACCCTGAGGAACTTGGTCTCCCCCATCCGGGTCGGGATGTAGGAGGTGGGTGATGTTCCCGCAGGGACGGAGCGTGGTCCTGGCCAGGCGGGGGATGGTGGCTTCCGGCCATCCCCTCGCCTCTGCTGCCGGGCTTCGGGTTCTCCTGTCTGGGGGGAACGCCATAGATGCGGCCGTGGCCACGGCCGCGGTGCTGGGCGTGGTCCAGCCCATGATGAGTGGCGTGGGCGGCGATACTTTCCTCCTCTACTACCACGCCGCGGAAGGTCGGGTCTGGGCCCTC
>CALKUW010000227.1 GCA_937996585.1 uncultured Flavobacteriales bacterium | reverse complement strand
TGAGGATCAATCGCCTATCCCCTGGTTTCTGACGGATTGCCCGCGCGATGCGATGCAGGGCCAGCCCTTGTTCATCCCGACGGAAAGGAAAGTGGCCTACCTGTCGGCCCTCATGAAGGTGGGTTTCGATGTGCTCGATGCCGGTAGTTTCGTCTCGCCCAAGGCGGTGCCGCAGATGGCGGATAGCGCCGATGTGCTCGCGGCCCTTCCTGAGACTTCGACTGAAGTGCTGGCCATCGTGGCCAACGAGCGGGGTGCCCATGAAGCTTTGGACCACGGTCGTGCCGATGTGTTGGGATTTCCCTTTTCCATTTCCGAGACCTTTCAGCAGCGTAACACCGGTGGTGGCATGGAGGAAGGATGGCGCCGATTGGAATCGATCCAGAACGCCGTAGCCAATGCTGACAAAAAACTGGTCGTGTACCTCAGCATGGGCTTTGGCAACCCTTACGGAGACCCTTGGTCACCGGAAATCGCGGGCCAATGGTCGTCGCGGTTGCATGATGAGCTCGGTATCAAACTCCTGGCGCTGAGTGATACCGTGGGGGTCGGCTCACCCGATATCATCGAGGCCGTGTTTCGGAACGTGTCCATGGATGTCCCCGGCCTTGAGGTGGGTGCCCACCTTCACGGCCTACGTGAACAGGCAACCACATTGGCTGCCGCCGCCTGGCGCGGTGGTTGCAGAAGATTCGATGGCGCCCTCGGAGGGTTCGGGGGGTGTCCGATGGCCAAGGATGACCTGGTCGGCAACCTGCCGACGGAAGTGCTCATGGAAGCTCCTGCTTCCTGGGGAGGGGTTTCCCGAAATTGGAACGTGGAGGCGCTGGAGGAGGCGCGCGGAATCCTGGCAGGGCTGTTCTGACGCCTGACTCAGTTCAGACAGTGCTCGAACAGCTCAAACCCGAACCTGTCGGCGCTCATTTCGATACGCTCGAACTTCTTGATCGTGATGCGGATGCGGAAACGCTTCATGAGGGCAAGCTTTGCCCCCACTACGCGACGCTTTCCGAGAAGGTTACGTTTGGTTCATCAATGCGGGCTGGCCGCCCAGGCCAGCAGCAATCCCCCAATGACGGTGAACAGCTTCCGCGCATTGAAGTTGTGACCGTCTGACGTCTCGAAGAGGATGGTCGTGGAGATGTGCAGCAGTATGCCGACCAAAACACCGTTCAGGGCACCGAATACCCATGGCAATTGGGGCAGGCTGCCCGCAATGGCCATGCCGCACAATGGAACTGCAGCGAAAATGAGGGTCCACATCCATCTCCGCGGTCTGGACGCCACCGTGGCCTTCAGGATGGTCATCAAGGCGAGAGCTACGGGGAATTTGTGCAGGGCAATGCCGAACAGCAGGGCAAGTCGGCCTTCACCATGGTGGTGGTGATGCCCGTGATCGTGCCCGTGATCATGCCCGTGATCGTGCCCAATCCCTGCTTCTTCCAAACCGAATGGCATGGACTCGATCAAGGCATGAAGGCAAAGGCTGATGAAGGCTAAGGCGCCGAACCGATTGCCATGGATGTGGCCGTGTTCCATGCCTTTGCTCAGGTATTCCAATCCGACCTGGATGAGGAAACCTGCAATGACCCACTTGCCGGCATTGCCATTCATGAAGAAAGCCTCCGGCAGGAGGTGCAAAAAACACAAGCCCAAAAGAAAGGCGCCGCCGAACGCGAGAAGCAACGGCATGTGCTTCTTGAACCGGTCACCCAACCATTCTCCCATCAGGCCACCCGCCAGAGCGACGAGGACAAGTGTGATGCCTGCGATCATGCGGTTGCGAAATAAATGATGCGCGGGGTTTCCCCGGCCTTCCAAGGCGCCAAAGTGTAGTCTCCGTAGCGCGTGACAATGTTGAAGCCACTGGATTCAAGCATGCCGGTCAGGTCTTCCTCATTCAATGCGGCTACCCTTTCCACGTGTTCCCCGCGCCCCTCCGGACCATTGTGTACAATCCGCTTCACAAAGGTGTCCCAATCGGCGCCGGGCTGGCGCTCCACGTGACGCTCCATACGATAGGTCACGCCGTCACGGGTGATCTCATCCTTGGGAACCAGGCGGGCCTTGGCAAAAGGGGTATCGAGAAAGTCGAGTACAAGGAATCCACCCGGACGCAAGTGTCGATGTACTTGCCTGAGTACAGCGAGGTGGTCCGCTTTCCGGTCAAAGTAGCCGAAGCTTGTGAACAGGTTCAGGACACCATCGAATGACCGTTCCAGTTCGAAGTGGCGCATGTCACCGACCACAAAGGACAGGCCCGGTACTCCAGCATGGCGATGTTGGGCCTCCTCGATGCTGTTTTGGCTCAAATCCAACCCGAGCACCTCGTGCCCCAGTTCGGCAGCAGCCCGGGCATGACGTCCCCTGCCGCATGCCAAATCCAGCAATTGGAGGTTTCCTGCGCCCCATTCCATGTGCAGGCGCTCCATGAAGGCCTTGGCCTCAGCATCACTCCGGTGCCCATAGAGCTGATGGTAATGGTGGCTGTCAAACCAGACGGCAAACCAATCCTTCGAAGGGGAATTCGTTTCCATGACGGGACGGCAAGATAAATGTCCCATTTCGGGCAACCTCATTCGGTCTTGTACCGTAAAGGTGACTTCCAGACCTGTTCAATGTTCACGCATCCCCATCCTGCGCGCGCTGCCCACCATGTGGGTCACCGGTGGTCGGAGCTCATGGCCTTCAAAGGGCTGCCCACCGGGCAGAACCTCGACGGCCTGCTTTCGAGTCTTGAAGGGTTGGTGGTCCAAAGGACAGAGGACCGCAGGGTGTTCCGGGCCATCATTGAGTGTGTTCAGAACCTCGAACGACACGCCGCCCCGGATTGTCCCGTCCTGTTCAAACTCATGGGGCGGGTCGTGGACGGTGGTCCCCGTTTCTGCATTCGAAGCTTGAACCCCATTCGAACAGGGGATTTCGACCAGGTTTCCCAGTGGATTTCAAACTACACCGAGCTCCAGCATTGGGCGTCGGATGCGCTGCATGAAGGTGAAGTGGATTGGCGCACCCTTTATCGGAAATGGTTGGGACAACCCTCCCGATCATCGCGCGGTGGCGCTGGACTTGGATGGGTGTCCCTGGCGCGGCTCTCTTTGCGCCCACCTGTCCTCAGGATTATTCACGTGGGTGGTGAGCCAAACTTGTTCTTCTCAGTAGAGGTAGCTTGTGGGGGTTGATTATTTTCGGGCCATGGGTCCGTTACACATCGCCTCCACCGTCAAGACGCCAGAAATCCAATTCATTGCCGATGAAGCCCGATTGGTTCTGTCGGGACGTTCAATACCGGAGAATGCCGTGGATTTCTACCGGCCTGTCCTGGAGTGGGCCCAAGCCGTCCCTTCGGACTTCAAACTGACGGTTCAGGTTCAGTTGGAGTACTTCAATACGAGCAGCAGCAAGTGTCTGCTCGATCTGTTCAAACGCCTGGAGGCCAGCGATGCCCTTGAAATCCAATGGTTTTTCGACGCCGATGACGAGGACATGCTCGAAGCTGGGGAAGACTATGACCACATCGTGGGCGTCCCCTTCAAGTTCGTCGAAGTCGACCCGGAAGCCTGAAGGATTCCTTCATTGCCAGCATCAGCATGAGGACCAGTGTGGTCCCCCACATCACGGTCCAGTTGCCTATTTTCTTGCTCACCTCCTGACCGAACAGCCGGGTGCGGGCTGCGTGGAATGGACCGAATCCGGGAGGCTCAGCTTCGGCATACAGTGCGTCCCGGGTGTTGCGTAACCGGGAGCCATCCACGGCAATGCCCTGGTTCAGAATTTGATCCTGTGTCGTCCAGTCCATGAGCACCTGGTTGAATGTCCGCTCCTTCACCGGGGCGCCAACCTTTGGGTCGGACCATCCCGTTGATTGGAGGGTGGCATCCATGGTTCCGCGCGCAGAGCGCCATGCCTGTCGCTGTGCTTCCCGATGGCTGTCCAGCGCATCGCTCAAGGCGGCATACTCCTGCGCGTCCAATCCATCTTCGAACGTCACGGAAAGGGTCGCCTCCCCCTTGCGGACCAATCCTGCCCATTCTGCGGCCACGATGCGCAGGGCATTGTTGTCTCCTTCAAAAGCGGCATCCAAGTGCCGCTGCATTTCCGGAGCCCATCGATCGCGCAGGTAGGAAGCCTGAGCCAGAGACCGGTTGACGTCGAACAATGCAGCTGCGTATTCCGTTTCAGCCGCATAGATGGTGGTCAAGGCCTCGAAACCCCAGCGGCTGATCATGACCTGACCAGCAGGAGAAACTCCTGTGGGCCGCGCAATGGATGGATGGAGCTTGTCGAAAGTGACGATGGCACCCCCGAGCATCAGCTGCGGAATGATGAACAGCGGTATGGCGAGGTAGATGACCCGTACACTGTTGAACAACAAGGAGATGATCAATCCGAACAGGTTGGCGCAACACGCCACTGTAAAGAGCGTGAACCAATACGCGAGGAAATGCCCGGGAAACGCGAGGATGGGATGTGAGCAGGCCGCAAAGAGCAGGGTCTGGATGGCAGAAATGCTGAACAGTACGCCGCATTTTGCGGAGAGATAGGCCCCCCAATCAAGGCGCAGGTGGTGTTCGCGTTTGCGCATCAGGCGGTCTCTGAAGAGCTCCTCTGCGCTGACGGTGAGCCCCATGAAGATGGCCACGATGACCGCGATGAAGAGGAAGTGCGGAATGTTGGCCGCATTGCCGAACGTGTAGGTGCCGCCCTTTTCCGAAGCGCGCAGAATGAAGGCGAGGGTCAGTGCCAGGACAGGAGCCTCGAGCAGGTTGATCAGCAGGTATTGGCGGTTCTTCCACTTTCTGTTGATGTCCCGCATGGCCTGAACGCCCCACTGGCGCCACCAGGACGGTGGTCGATGGCCCTCAGGAGATGCAGGGTTCGCGGGTGCATCCTGCGCTTCCAGTTCGGCCTCCATACCAGGTACGAGGAGCACATTGTAGAAATCATTCCACTCTTTGGGGCTGATGCGACGCTGTCCTGTCGGTTTCCCTCGGCCATCCAGCACAGGAACATCAATGATGTCGAAGATCTGTTCTGGGTTGACGTGACCGCACGCACCGCAGGAAACCTGGTCGGCATCAAAATGGTTGACGATGCTTCGGAAGTGGGTCAGGGCGTCCAACGGCCGACCGGTAAAGACCGGGTAGCCCCCGTGGTCGAGCACCCACAGGGCGTCGAAACTCCTGAAGATGTCGCCACTGGGCTGATGGATGACCGCGACAACGAGGGTGCCGCCGTAGGTCATCTGCTTGAGCAGGTCCATCAACAGCTCTGAATCCTTGCTGCTCAATCCGCTGGTGGGTTCGTCCACCAGCAGGACCCTCGGTTCGCGGATGAGCTCCATGGCAATGTTGAGCCTTTTTCTCTGGCCACCGCTGATGGTCTTCCGCAAGGCATCACCTACCGGCAGGTCACGCGCCTCCCAAAGGCCCAGTTGCTGCAGGCATTGCTCCACGCGCTCGTGGCTCCGCTCTTTGCTGTCGTCAGCAAAGGCCAGCCGGGCGGCGTAGAAGAGGTTCTCCTGCACGGTGAGCTCAGGCAGCAGATGGTCCTCTTGTGGAACCAGGCCGATCCAAGAACGCGCTTTGTCCTCGGTCACCGGGATGCCATCGATGGTGATGCTCCCGAAACTCGGCTGCGCGCTGCCGGCCAGCAGATTGAGCAAGGTGGATTTCCCTGAGCCGCTCGCCCCCATGACCCCGACGAGCATACCGGAGCGCGCTTTGGCGCGGAATGGGTGCAAAGCCTGTTGTTGCGGGTAGCGGAACCAGTGACTGACTTCGTTGATTTCGAGGGACAGCTCCGGAATGTTCTCTTCCTCCATGAAGGAGCGTTGGATGTCCACAAAGTGCAAAGGCGCTGCTCCACCGTGGCGCAAAGTGGACCCCGGTGTGAAGGGCTGGATCCGGTCCTGGTCAAGCAACTCGCCATTCAGCTGGATGGCCCCGGCCCCCAATGGTTTGAGGAACACCACTTGGGATTCAGGGTGTCGGAAACAAGCCAGGGGCGTTGTCCACCCCTGCTTCACGACACCGCCGAGTTGGGGCTGGTCGCCGATCAGGAATGCCTCGTGGTAACGCTGGGTCATGACCGGCCACTGCTCCGTATCGAAAACCAACGTCTCGTAGCAGCGCTTCTCCCCCTCTCGGATGGAGAACACCTCACTCACCAGCTCGATCAGTTCACGCCCCACCGCATCGGGTTCGCCCTCACCCATGGAGAGGGCCTTTTCGAATTCAAGGACGCGGATGAAGACCAGCGCTTTCTCGCTGGCTTGGAGGTCGCGGTTGATGTCGGTGCACGTCCTCAGGACCTTGGTGGATCGCAGGGCCGTGCGCTTGAGGCCTTCCACTTCGCGCGTTTCCACCGTGCCGCCCAGCGTCCCGATGTAACCGTCGAATACGGTAAGCCATTCCGCGACCGAATCCTTGGAAAGCCGACTCCTCAGGAAATGGGCCACCACTTCCCTTCCGCGCTCGATTCCCTCCTCCTTGAGGGTGACCAAGGCAAACAGCCGCATCAACGCATCGAGGATGTGTCGGCTCATGGGTAAAGCAATATGGCGTTGGGCGGTGTATCCGCCAGTAGGTCATTGGCGCTCGTAACAGCCTTTGTCCGCGCCGGAGCCCACAACACGGGGTAAACCGTCCAGGTCAGTGGCCAGGAAGGGCAGCCCAGCCGGTATGCCCACACCGTTCCATTGGTTGCTGCCGCTGACCAAATGGAAGTCGCGGGCGAAGACGTCTGCGAAGGGTGGCGCCGCGTCAATGCTGCTCTCCTCGATCCAGGGAGCGGTTCCGAAATCGTCCAGGTCCACGGCGCATCCGCGGAGAAGGAGGTCGTTCTCATCGCCCTCAAGGTCGACGACCAATTCATCGAATCCTTCGAGGCTGGCATTGTTTCCCCACATGATGCAGTTCAGGAATCGGGTTTCCTGCAATGGACGCACCTGGAGGTTGCCATTGATGTCCTCGTAGTGGTCATTGAACAGGACGCTGGGTGTCCCCCTCGTGCCCTCCGACCAGTAATTGGCGAAGGTGCTGTGCGTGAACCTGTAGCGCCCGCCAATGGTGAAGGCCGCGCAGGCCTGGGCGCAGTCGTAGAAAAGGTTGTTGGTGCCATCGATATGGGCGCCTTGGGCCAGGAGGCCGATGGCGTTCATGTTGTGCACGATGCAGTTCTCCATGGTCAGCGCTGCGCCCGTCGTGCCCGTGGTGTCCACCTGGATGCCGATGTTGCCATTGCGCAGGATGGCATGGCGCAAGGTGCTGCCCGTTGACCCGTACAACCAAAGTCCACCACCGAGGATGCTCGCCTGGGCCACGCCGAATTCCGTCTGGACGATGGTGTCCACCTGTATCCCCCACTGCCCGGGAATGTCCGCGTATTCGGGCTCGAGCCTGTCGCCTTCGAAGATGACGGGTTGCCCCAGCTCCCCATTTACATGCAGCTCTCCCCTATCCACGTATATGCCGCCGCCCGCGTGGACATGCACCTGTGTCCCGGCCTCAATGGTCAGATTACATTCCGGCGGCACCCCGACCACGCCGTAGATGACGTGGGGGCGCTGGGCCGTCCACACTTCATCGCATGACAAAGAGGACAAGCCACCCGGTGATCCATGGAAGAAGGCATCCTGCCCCCAGGCCAGCAATTGCACGTACTGACTGAAACCATTGACCGTCACCCGGATGCGGTCTTCGACAACAAAGGGCAAATCGTAATCCTCCGGGTCGATGGTGACTTCCACGAAGACATACAGGGAATCGCCCTCATCCAAGGCCAATCCGGAAACGTCCGGCCCCGGAATCCCATCCACATTGATGCGGAACTCGCTACCGACGCCGTCTTCCAGGCTGATGTCTTCGAGTAGGATGCGACCGGGGCTGTCGTTGACAATCCGGAAGGCCTGTGATGCACTGCCGATGCTCGTGAAGACGGTATCAAACCATACGGTGTCCTGACTGAAGGCCACGCGCGCGTCAGCCCCGAGATAGAGTTTGTCTCCACTGCAACTCCAAATGGACAGGGTGATGAGCAGAATGCCCATCGCCGACGAGATTCGGCCAAGTGGAGATGAAGAAGTCGGGTACGGGTTCATTCGAGAGATGCGAAGCTAAGGCCTGTCCCCGAGCGGGATACCTTGCACATCATGGAAACGGAGCATTCATCGGATTCGCATGCGGGCTCGGACTGGAGTTCAGCCCGGGAACATTTCAAATCGGTTGACCCCGTTCTGTTCACATTGACCAACCGGTTCCCATCCCCTGCGGTGAGCAGACCGAGGTCCGCGTTTGAGAGCCTGTCTCACGCCATCATTGGTCAGCAACTGAGTGTCAAGGCGGCGGCCACAATCTGGCGTCGTTTCGAGGATCACCATGGGGGAATGCCCACATCCCGGAGCATTTTGGATACCCCGCAAGACCAACACCGGGCCTTGGGTGTCAGCGGACAGAAGCATGGATACCTGCAGGACCTGGCCCGGCATTATCTGGAGGATCCTGAGGGTTTTGACAACGTTGGGCGCCTCTCCGATGAGGACATCATCAAATCATGGATCCGGGTCAAGGGTTTGGGGCGTTGGACGGTTCAAATGCACCTGATGTTCCAATTGCAACGTCCGGATGTGTTTCCTGTGGATGACCTCGGCATTCGCAGGGCCATGGAACGGCACTTCGACATTCCGAAGGATGCACCCAAGGCGACATACGAGAAACGGGCCCTGAAGTGGAGCCCGTTTCGCACGGCGGCATGCCGCGTGTTGTGGATGTCCTTGGACAATCAGCCCAAATAGGACTTCAGGATTCGGCTCCGGCTGGTGTGCTTGAGTCGGCGGATGGCCTTCTCCTTGATTTGGCGCACGCGCTCACGGGTAAGGTCAAAGCGCTCCCCGATTTCCTCGAGGGTCAACGGGTGTTCTCCGCCAAGACCGAAGTACAAGCGGATGACATCGGCCTCGCGGCTGGTCAGCGTCTGAAGGCTGCGCTCGATTTCCTTCCGGAGGGACTCCGTGATGAGCACGGTGTCCGGGGAGGGCGTATCGTTGGTCTGCAGCACGTCGTACATGGTGCTGGAGCTTTCGTCGCCATCCTTGAGCGGCGCGTCCATCGAAACGTGGCGACCGGCGTTTTTCAAGCTTTGCTTTACCTCGTCGAGGGTCATGTCCAGAACTTCAGCAAGTTCTGCAGGCGTAGGAGGGCGCTCGAACTCCTGCTC
>CALKUW010000226.1 GCA_937996585.1 uncultured Flavobacteriales bacterium | reverse complement strand
TTGTTGGCTTTGTACGGGGAAGCCTGCGAGGAATGAGGAATCCGGGTGCATCTTGCACCCCCCATGGCCGCACGTCCTCCCCGTCCCAAGTTGAACATCCGCCGCTGGACCTCAGAAATCGAGGCTCCGCTGCATGCACTCGTCCGTTCCGAGCTCGGTCTCGGCAGCACGACGGCATCCCGCAACCTGATCAAGGGTGGTGCCGTGCGTGTGGACGGTGAGGTCGTGAAAATCCCCTCCCTCGTCATTCCGGTAGGGCAGGAGATCTCGGTGCCCGAAGAGAAAGAAGCCCGTCGGGCTGAACCGGCCAATGCGGCCAAATCCATCCGACCGGAGGACGACCTTCCTTTCGAAGTCCTCTATGAGGACAACGACATCTTTTGTTACCTGAAGCCTGCCGGATGGGTGCTCGCATCGCCCAATCCGCGGGTGGACACCAGCTTTACGCGGGTCAAGGAATACCTCATTGCCCGTGATGTGGCCCAGGGAGGTCCTGAGCGCTCGGTGCATTTCGTGAACATGATCGACAAGGACAGCAGTGGCATCGCCGTGGTTGTCCGGGACATGGGGTTGCGGAAGCGGCTTCAGGAATCCTGGTCGGAACAACGTTTCGAGACCTATCTGCTGCTCCAGGGCGAGATGCCCGAAGACGGTGAATTCAGTGCGCGTCGAAAGCCGGGGGAGAAGTATTCCGCGCGCAAGTTCCCCTTCCGGCGCATGCGGTCCGGTGGCCGCTACACCATCCTGAAGGTGCAAGCGGGGACACAGGACATTCCCGAGATCCTTCCCGGGTTGCGGCACCACAACTGCATGGTGTGCGGATTGGGGCAGCAGGCGCCTGATCCGCTGGGTAGGCAAGGAGTGCACCTTTTCCGCGTCGTTCTGACGGACAAGGAGTTGGATGCCATGTGGGAGGTCAAGACCCGTATGCCCAAGGAGTTCCTGCGTGTGGTGAAATGAGAAACGCCCCGACGTTTCGGGGCGCTTCAACCTTAACCAAATCTGTACCGGGTCTACGCCGGTACTTGAACCAAAAAATCGCTGCTTTCAGCTGTGGAGGTTGTTTCAACTTCCATGCCAAAAACTGCATGAGGACATGCTGCGTTGCATGTTGGACTCATAACGAATGCCAACACAGAGGAGCGAAAGGCGCTCAATAGGCGTGGTATCTTCGCTCTACGTCAACCATCTGAAATGAGCAGAAAAGTCGTCATCGCATCCGCCCAACGCACCCCCATGGGGTCCTTCCTGGGCGCTCTCTCTACCGTTCCGGCGCCCCAACTCGGCGCCGCAGCCATCAAAGCCGCCCTCGAATCTTCGGGCGTGACCGGTGCTGAAGTGCAAGAAGTCTTCATGGGCAATGTCCTCCAGGCGGGACTCGGTCAGGCCCCGGCACGTCAGGCAGCCATGGCGGCAGGGATCCCCGATTCCGTGCCCTGCACGACGGTCAACAAGGTCTGCTCTTCGGGAATGAAGGCCATCCACCTGGCGGTCAACGCCATTGCATTGGGTGAAGCGGACATCGTGGTGGCCGGCGGCATGGAGAACATGTCCCAGGTTCCGCATTACCTCAATGGACGGCATGGTGTCAAGTTGGGTAACCTCAAAGCGGTAGACGGCATGGTGCTCGACGGACTGACCGATGTCTACAACCAGCAGCACATGGGACTTTGTGCCGAGCTCTGCGCCAATGAGCACGGGTTCTCCCGCGAGGAACAGGACGCCTTTGCCATCGAGAGTTACCAGCGTTCAGCGCAGGCCTGGGAGGACGGCGCATTCGAATCCGAGGTCGTCCCTGTGGCCGTTCCGCAGCGCAAGGGAGATCCCGTGATGGTAGGGGAGGATGAGGAATTCCGCAATGTGAAGCTGGAGAAGATTCCGCAGCTGCGGCCGGTGTTCGACCGGGAAGGGTCGGTGACGGCAGCCAATGCGAGCACGCTCAATGACGGTGCCAGTGCCCTTGTCCTGATGGCGGAAGAAGTGGCAGAGGCACGCGGAATCAAGCCGTTGGCCCGCATCCTGTCCAATGCTGACGCGGCGCATGAGCCGGAGAGGTTCACCACCGCCCCATCCAAGGCGCTGCCGATCGCGTTGGAGCGTGCTGGCCTGAGTATCGGGGACATGGAACTCGTGGAATTGAACGAGGCATTCAGCGTGGTGGGGTTGGCCAACAACAAGCTGCTCGGCCTCGATGCTGCCAAAGTCAACGTACACGGGGGTGCGGTCTCGCTCGGCCACCCTTTGGGCAGCTCCGGCAGCCGCATCGTGGTCACGCTGGTACATGCCCTGGCCCGCCATGGAAAGCGGCTGGGGGCCGCTGGCATCTGCAACGGCGGCGGCGGCGCCAGCGCCATGGTCATCGAACGCCTCGGCTGACATGGAACAGGGCGTAATCCGCGTTCCTTTGGCCCCCATCCGGTCTGCACCGGATGACCGGGCCGAAATGGTCACCCAGGGCCTTTTCGGGGAGCCCTTGCGGTGGTCACCCGCGGATGATGCCCCCGGTTGGATTGAAGTTCAACTGAACACGGACGGTTACCGAGGATTCACAGACCCCAAACTTGTGGCCACCGATCCGGATTCAATCGCCGCATTTGCTGGTGAGTTGAACATCCTTTCGGAGCCATTGACCACGCTTCATTGGAATGGCCGGGATCACCACCTTCCTGCGGGGGCACGCGTGCCGGTGGGCATTCTCCCACCACAGGGGAATGGCTTTACCCATCCCGTGGAGGCCGCTGCAGCTTTCCTTGGCGCACCCTATCTGTGGGGTGGCAAGAGCGTGCTCGGCATGGACTGCAGTGGATTGACACAGCTGGCATCGGCGCTCTGTGGGGAAGCCCTGCCGAGGGATGCTTCGGACCAATGGGCAAGTCTGCAACAAGCCGGCATTGCATATGATGACCTCCGCCACGGCGACCTGGTCTTCTTCCACAAGCAGCATCCCGAAAAGGTCACGCACGTGGGGTTTGCTTGGCAACCGACAGATGAACCCATGCAGGTGTTGCATGCATCAGGTGAAGTGCGGATCGATGACCTGACAGCAGAGGGCATCTTGCGGGATGGAACGCTGACGCACCGCTGGACAGGTGCGGCCCATTGGCCGGTCAGTGCTGGATGACCAGGCGCTCCGTTCCGGCATCGCTGCGGAACAGGTATACACCGTCGACCAGATCCTCCAGCAGGATGCGGTCATTGGCAGAACTGAATTGACCCGTCATTACTGTCCTTCCCCCGAGGTCGAGCAGTTCCCAAGTTGAGCCCACGAAATCAGGGTGCGCCAGCAGCTGCACGCGCCCGGAAGCGGGATTGGGCTGAAGCTGCACACCGGGCGCGCTGCGTTCCATCGGCTCAACACTCGACAAGAGCGGAGTGTCGAGTGAAATGTCCTCGTCACCATCCTCGTAGAAGACATAATCCAGGAACACGAAGAACATCTCATCCTCGGTGTTGTCTCCATAGGTCACGAGTGCAGGCGGGCTGCTGGGGTTGTACGGATTGTTCTCCGTGTTGTCGTAAGTCGCAATGCCGTGGATGACATACCCGGCCGGAATGTGCGTCAGGTGCGGAAAGGTGAAGAACCCCTGCCAGTTGAAATCCCATTGCGGAATGGAGATCAAGGGGATGGTGTCCTGCAGGTTGCCGGAAGTGGCGAATACTTCCCACGAGACGCCCACGAGGTGGCAATGGGGTACGATGCTGATGAGGCTCACATCCACCGGGACCGGGTAGGTCCCGTGGAAGGTCTTGACCGTATTGGCCGAGATGAAGAAGGGCTCACCGAGGCTCCAGGGCCCCATGATGCCGGTGGTGACTTCCCGCTCGATGGGACCGTCGGTCAGAAAGACATTGATCTCCGTCTGGTCCGATTCCGCGACGGGTGAAGGACCGTAGTGCATTTGCACGAGCAAATCGCTGCCGGCGGGAAGGACCCGCCCAATGCCTTCCGGGTAGACCACGGTCTGCGTGCCCGGTACCCAACCTCCAAAGAAATTCTCGTAGGCTTCGAAGCCGAAGTCGCCGAAGCTCTCGTAGCCCGGATCGGGATCCTGGGCGTCCATGGTCGCTGCAATACCATCGATGTCCACACCGAGGATGGCGTGGTGGGCGATGGCGCCATTGCCGGGCCTCACCTCGAGGGCCCGAACGGTCACGTCCTCTTCAAAACCGGTGGGCAGGACGAAGACCTGGTACTGGTCGGTCATGTCACCTTCGTGGGCGTAAGGCGCGGACATGCTGAACACCAGGTCGGGATCGCCTACCTGGCTTCCGTCCGGAAACTCGGGCAGTCCGGGGTTGTCTGCTGGGTTGCCCTCCAGCATGCCGCCGTCCACCCAGGCGCTGATCGTTTCAATTTCAGCAGCACTCAATACACGTTCCCCCACGAAATGGCTGTATTCCGCATCCGGCGTCCACGGTGGCATGTAGCCGATGGAGGTCACGTACTCGATGAAGGCCCCATAGGCGGCCACTTCGTCATAGGTTGTGAAGGGCATGGGACCGATTTCACCCGTTCTGTGGCATTCTGTACAGGCGTTGTGGATGATAGGAGCCACATCGGCGTGGTAGGTGACCTGCGCGGTGAGCGACGTGCAGCCGAGGAAGAGTATGAAGGCGTAAAGAGAACGTGTCATCATGGTTTGAAGGTCGGAGCAGAATGGAACGAGTGAATGGGGGCGCACATCAATCTCTCACCACGGGAATCTTGACACCTTCAATGGGGCATCCGATTGCGTCCGTGTAGGGCACACTGACCGGCTTTCCTCCGACAAGCTCGGTGAGGGCATTCCGCAGGTCCCGGTTCCGGGTGCGATTCTTCCTTCTTCCCGGAGCGAAATAGCGGTCATTGATCCGCCCTTGATAGACCACTTCATCGCGGTCGTTCAGCACGAACACCTCAGGGGTCCATCGGGCCCCAAGTCGACCGGCCCAATCCGCCGTGTCAGCCAGCAAAGGCATTTCGAGCCCATAAGTGCGGCCGAATTGACCGATCTGTTCTGCCCGCGAAGAAGGATTGGGGAACCAACCGATGAAGGTGACGGATTCCTTCCGGAATTCATCCTCCAACAAGCGCAGGTCGTACGTCATGTCCTGGCAGATGGGGCAGAGGGGGGCCAGAAAGATGAAGACCCTGAATGCCGTTTCGGATAGTGCACCCATTCCTCAAGGCTCAGCAGGCGGCACCAAAATTTCCGAGCAGGGCGAGTACATCGCCCACCGTGACGGCGCCATCACCGTCGATGTCCTCCGGGCAGGCTTCGAGGCAGCCGAAATTGGCGAGCAGAAGCAGGACGTCGGCCACACCGATGATGCCGTCCCCGGACACATCCCCGGGACAATCGGGCTCCCCGGGACCCAAGGCAATGGATTCATCCCCTTCCTCGTAGAGGACGAGGTCGATGAAGACGAAGAACATTTCATCGCCGGTGGCCTCGCCGAAGGTGACCCACTCGGGTGGGTCGTTCGGATTGAATGGGTTGTTGGCGGTGTTGTCATAGGTGGCCTCCCCGTGCAGGGTGTATCCCTGTGGCACTTTCGTCAGGTGGGGGAAGGTGAAGAACCCCTGCCAATTGAAATCCCATTCCGGGATGGAGATGAGGGGAATGGTGTCCTGGTTGTCAGGTGAAGTGGCATAGACCAGCCAGGAGGAGCCGATCAGGTGGCAATGGGGGGCGATGCTGAGCAGGCTCACGTCTGCTGTGACGGGCAGTGTGCCATGGAAATGGCTCACCTGACCGGGAGGCAGGATGAACGGGGCATCGAGGTGCTGGGGCCCCATGATGGCCGTGTAGACCTCGCGCTCGATGGGGGCATCTGAAAGAAAAACATTGACCTCGGACAGGTCGGATTCGGGCACGGGAGTCGGACCGTAGTGCATTTGGAGAAGAAGGTCGGCACCGGCGGGAATGGTGCGACCGATGCCCGGCGGGTAGGCTACGGAAAGTGCGCCGGGCACCCAGGCGCCGAAGAATGAACTCTCCGCATCAAATCCGAAGCCGCCGAAGCTCTCATAGCCCGGCGCAGGGTCAGCGGCGTCCAATTGCGCGGCGGTTCCTGAAATATCCAGCCCGAGGATGGCGTGGTGCGCCACTTTGCTGTTGCCGGGCATGACCTCGAGGGCGCTGATGGCGGTGGCATCATCGAAACCTGTGGGCAGGACGAAGACCTGGTACTGATCGGTCATGTCCCCGCCGTGGTCATAGGGCTCAGCCATGGGAAGCACCAGATCCGGTGTGCCGATTTGACTCCCTGAAATGAAATCGGGCAGGCCGGGATTGTCCGCAGGGTTGCCTTCGGGTTTTCCCGCATCCACCCAGGCGGCCAGGGTTTCGATCTGTTCTGGTGACAGCACATTCTCACCCACGAAGTGGCTGTATGCCGGGTCGGGGGACCAAGGCGGCATGTAGCCGGTGGACGTGACGAATTCAATGAACTCCCCGTACGGTGCCACTTCACCGTAAGTGGTGAACGGCATCGGAGCAATCTCACCCGAACGGTGGCAGGAAGTGCAATGCTGATAGATGATGGGCGCCACATCCGCATGGAAGGTGACATCCTGCGACCATCCTTGGAAGGTGGCTGCCACGAGCATCAAGAGTAAATAGCGCCGCATGCATTGAAGATAACGCAGGAAGCGCGGAGGTGTTTAATTGCTTGGCGTGCAGGGGGGCAGTGCTACATTGAGCCCCATGCAACTGACCACATTGGATTGGGCCATCATCGCCATTGTACTGCTCATCGTCCTGGGCATCGGCTGGTGGTCGGGACGTCAGGGCAAGGACAATGCGGACGACTACTTCCTCGGGGGGCGCTCCATGCCCTGGTGGCTGCTCGGCACTTCGATGGTGGCCACCACATTCAGCGCGGATACGCCCAACCTCGTAACGGACCTCGTGCGGCAGCAGGGCGTGTCGGGCAACTGGGCGTGGTGGGCCTTCCTGTTGACCGGCATGCTGACCGTGTTCGTCTATGCCCGCCTGTGGCGCCGTTCCGGGGTCCTGACGGACATCGCATTCTACGAATTGCGCTACGGGGGCAAAGCTGGAGCATTCCTGAGGGGATTCCGCGCAGTTTATCTGGGTCTGGTCTTCAATGTTCTGGTGATGGCCACCGTCAGCCTGGCCGCCATCAAATTGGGCAGCATCCTTTTGGGGTGGCCCGGATGGCTCACCTTGGCCGTGACCTGCAGCGTGACCTTATTCTTCAGCGCCTATGGCGGTCTTCGGGCCATCCTTTGGACGGACCTGTTCCAATTCATCCTGGCCATGGGGGGCGCCATCGCCGCCTGCCTCTGGGTATTGGCCATGCCGGAAATAGGCGGTATGGAAGGGCTGATGGCCCATCCGAATGTGGCGGGAAAGCTGGCCATGTGGCCCGATTTCAACAACCCGGAAGTTTGGGTTCCCGTGTTGCTTGTGCCGCTCGCCGTACAGTGGTGGGCGAGTTATTATCCGGGTGCCGAGCCCGGCGGCGGCGGTTATATCGCACAGAGAATGTTCAGCGCCCGCTCGGAGGATGATGCCGTAGGGGCGACGCTGCTGTTCAATGCGGCCCATTATGCCCTGCGCCCCTGGCCCTGGATCATCGTGGCCCTGGCCTCCCTGATCATCTTCCCGGACCTCGATTCCATCGCCTCGGCGTTTCCCGCCCTTGCCGCTGACAAGGTGGGGCATGACGTGGCCTACCCCGCCATGCTCAGCCTGCTCCCGGCCGGTCTGCTCGGGTGGGTGGCCGCCTCCTTGCTGGCCGCCTTCATCTCCACCATGAGCACCCAGGTCAACCTCGGTGCGAGCTATCTCGTGCACGACCTCTGGGGACGGTTCATACGTCCTGAAGCCACAGAGGCGCAAAAGGTGGCGGCCGGCCGCTGGGCCACTGTGATTTCCCTTCTGACGGGCGCATTGTTGAGCCTCTCTCTGACTTCAGCCGTTCAGGCCTTCAACCTCTTGCTGTTGTTGGGGGCGGGAACCGGAGGGCTCTTCATCCTCCGCTGGTTCTGGTGGCGCATTTCGGCAGCGACGGAAATCGCGGCCATGGTCCTCTCGCTGGTGGTCGCCATTTATTTCACATGGGTGCACGACGCACTGGCTGCGGAACCGGTAGCCCTGGTTCCTGCGCTCTTGTCATGGCAGAAATTGGTCTTGGGCGCCTGTATCACCACGCTGGGTTGGGTGGCCAGCGCCTTCATTTTCCCGGCGGAAAAAGAAGAGGTACTGCAGGCCTTTGTCGACCGTGTTCGTCCGGGTGGCCCAGGTTGGCGCCGCTTCAAAGTGACGGGTGCGGCAGGTGAGGATTGGAATGTGCCGAGGGCGCTGCTGCAGGCTTTCCTTGGCTGTATAGCCGTTTACGGCCTGTTGCTTGGCTTCGGTTCCGTGCTGTACGGTGAGGGTGCCGCAGGCATGGCTTTCGGAGCATTGACGGGCATTTCCATCACGGGCATCCTGCGGTTGCAGCGCAAACCATGAAGGTAAGCTTCACCAGTTCTGCGCCGGGGCGGCTGTGCCTGTTTGGCGAGCACCAGGATTACCTCGGACTGCCCGTCATCGCCATGGCCATGAACCGGCGTTGCAGGCTCACCTTTACCCCGGTCGACGAAGGGAATGTCGAAGTAACCAGCGCCATTCTCGGCCCCATGGACGCATTCCATCTGAAAGTGATCCTCGGCGAGGAGCACACGGATCCGCTGCGACACGCACTGGCGCGTCTGTTGGAAGAATTCGAATCATATGAGGACGGCGGCTGGCACGTCCACATTGACAGCGATGTCCCCGTCCGTGCGGGATGCAGCTCCTCGACCGCATTGATGACCGCCTGGGTGGCAGGCTGGCTGCAGATACTGCAAGGTGGTTTCGACCCGTCCGATGTCGTGAGGCGCAGCCATCGGTACGAGGTCCTCGATTTCAACGGGGCTGGAGGGGACATGGATCAGTTCGCCTGTGGACATGGCGGATTGAACCGCTTCGGTGCCGGTGTCCCGTGCGCGTTGCATCAGCCCGGTGGTGTTTTCGTTCTCGGGGATTCGGGCCAACCCAAAGACACGCAGGGACACCTTCGCCGTTGCCGGGATGGCCGGATTCCCTTGATGCCCTACCTGGACTCACTCCATCCGGAACTCACGTCCGATGAGCTGATGCTCTTGGAGGGCACCAAGGTCAACAGGGACCTCGAAGCGCATTGGGCGGAAATGATGATGACGGGCCACGTTTCCGGCAAGGAGATGGGCGAAGGTCTGACACGGCATCACGCTGTATTGAGGGACGTGCTGGGCCTGTCCACGCCGCGCATCGAAGCCATGCTGGACGCCGCACGGTCTGCCGGAGCATGGGGCGGCAAGATCAATGGATCCGGTGGGGGAGGCTGCTGTTTTGCACTGTGCCCGGAAGAGGACGCAGATGATGTGATAGATGCCATGAAAGCGGCGGGTGCGGCTGGCGCATGGAGGGTGGAAATGGACGAAGGCGTCACATGCACGGTTTGAACCCCACCATCGTCATGGCAGCCGGAAAAGGCAGCCGCATGCGGGCCGACGCCGACGTCGACCCGGACCTTTTGACCGAGGCGCGTTCGCGGCCCAAAGCCATGATCCGCATCGGCCGGGAGCGCCGCCCCCTGCTCGAGCACCTCTTGAACCAGCTGCGGAATGAGGGCTGTAGCGCCGCATGTGTGGTCATCGCACCGGATGATGCCGTGACCCGCGACCATTTCAGCCAGAACCCCTTGGCAGGGATGACGTTGTCCTTCGTGGAGCAGGCCGTGCCGGAGGGGAGGAAGAAGCCGCTCGGAACCGCGCATGCGGTTGAGCTGGCCTTGAGGGCCCATCTCGAATGGGACGGGGCGTCGGTAACGGTGGCCAACGGCGACAACCTGCCCCCCCAAGGGATGTTCAAAAGCCTGTTCGGGCATGAATCCGTGCTGCCCGCTTTTCACCCCGCACACCTGGGACTGCCCACAGAGCGCATTCAGGCCTTTGCAGTGATCCATACGGACGACGATGGGCAATTGGCCGGTATCACGGAGAAGCCGGATGCGGCCGCCATGGCTGCAGCCAAGTGGCAGGATGGTCATGTACGCGTGAGCATGAATTATTTCCGCATGCCCTACGCTGCACTCCTGCAAGCCGTGTGCGAGGTCGATGAGCATCCCGAAAGGGGAGAAAAGGAGCTTCCCGTGGCGGTTTCGCAGTGGCTCAATCGCTACCATGGGGACATGACGGCGCTCCCCTTGAGTGGTGCCTTTCTGGATATGACCCATCCCCAGGACATTGAAAAGGCGGGTCACATCGTGGATCGAGGTGGGTTTGCCCTGATTTCCCGAACTTGAGCAGACACCAGCTTGTTACATCGCCATGAACCTCAGCCAATTC
>CALKUW010000225.1 GCA_937996585.1 uncultured Flavobacteriales bacterium | reverse complement strand
GGCGAGCTCCAAGGCAGTGGACATGCCCGCCGGGCCGCCGCCGACCACGGCGTATCGGCCTTCGAGCTTCCGGTCGGGCTCCTTGGCGAATTCCGTTTCGCGGCCGGCACGCGGATTGACCACGCACCCCGCCACCTTGCCCTTGAAGGTGCGGTCCAGACAGGCCTGGTTGCAGGCGATGCACGTGTTGATCTCGGCCTCGCGGCCCTCCACCGCCTTGGCGATGATGTCACCGTCGGCGAGCCAGGGGCGCGCCATCGACACCAGGTCGGCACAGCCATCGGCCAGCACCTGCTCGGCCACCTCGGGCATGTTGATGCGGTTGGTGGTGACCAGCGGTAGGCCCACCTGGCCCATGAGCTTCTTGGTCACCCAGGCGAATCCGGCGCGCGGCACCATGGCCGCGATCGTCGGAATGCGCGCCTCGTGCCAGCCGATGCCGGTGTTGATGATGTCGGCACCGGCGGCCTCGATGACCTGCGCCTGCTCCACCACCTCGCCCCAGCCGCTGCCCTCTTCGACGAGGTCGAGCATGCTCAGGCGGTACATGATGGCGAAATCCGGACCACAGGCTTGGCGGATGCGCGATACGATTTCCTCCGGGAACCGGACCCGGTTGGCCAGCGGACCACCCCATTGGTCGGTGCGGTGGTTGGTCCGTCGGGTCAGGAACTGGTTAATCAGGTAGCCCTCCGAGCCCATGATTTCCACCCCGTCGTATCCGGCCTCGCGGGCCAGCATGGCGCAGCGTACGTAATTCCGAATGGTACGCTCGACGCCGCGACCGCTGAGGACCCAAGGGCTGAACTTGCTGATGGGCGCCTTGCCCTTGGACGGGGCCACACAGAACGGATGGTAGCTGTAGCGTCCGCCGTGCAGGATCTGCAGGGCAATCCGTCCGCCGGACGCGTGGACGGCCTCGGTCACTTCACGGTGCTTGGCAACCTGACCGGACTTCATGAGGGTGGCCCCGTGGGGCGCCAGACGGCCTGCCCGGTTCGGGGAAATGCCCCCGGTGACGATCAGGCCGGCACCGCCCTCAGCACGCTCCGCATAGAAGCGGGCCAGCTTGGTGAAGCCACCGGGCTGCTCCTCGAGGTTCATGTGCATGGAGCCCATGATGGCCCGGTTGGGCATGCACATGCCCGCCACATCGAGCGGCTGCATCAAATGTGGATACTTCGGGTGAGATGGAGGGCTGCCGGTCATGGTCCCTAAGGTCGGCAATTGCACTCACTCAGTCTCCACCGTGCAGGATTCTCCGTACATGCTCAAAATCAGCAGCACGTCCGACACCCCAACCAAATCGTCCCCATTGACATCTTGCGGACAGGTAGAGTCGACCGACACACACTGCCCCGCTGACATAGACCAAACCGTACCGGAGCCGCACAGCGATTGGTAAGTGCAGGACCCATCATCCTCGATGGCCTCAGCGGAATAATTGTCCGCAATGGGGTTGGTACATCCGCTGGTGGAATCGCTCAATGCGGACCAATCGACTTCGACGTGCACGTCAAACAAGCCATGAAACCACTGGACATTCGCAATCACCGGATCCCCGACCAACACGGTGCGCGTCAGATCCATAGACGCCACCCCATTCCACTGAACCTCAGTCCACTTGGGCGGTGCCTGAAGCACCAGCTCGATGGAGTCCCCCGACGCCGCACCGAAAGTAATCTGGACCTCATCTGACGACTGGACACATCGGTAGGCCGAGTCCGCCACCAGGTCGAACCGCACATCCCTTGACCCATCCGGCCAGAACAGTTCGAGGCTGTCCGCCGTGGTGCTCTCCCCGAGGCCGAAGAACTGAGTAGTGCTGTGTTGCACGAACAGGTCCTCACCTGCGCGTAGCGTGCGCTGTTGGGCCTGTCCATTGGAGTGCAACACCATACGGGTACCGATGGCCTCAGAGTTGGAATGCGTTCCACAAACTGACACCGTCAGCCCGTGGTGCTGGGAGTGGGTCACGTCCACTTCATTGATCCATACATGAGCAAAGGGGCCGATGCCAAGACCAACGCCGTCGGGATCCCCGTCCCCATCCAAATCACCCCGTGCAATGCAATGGAGCGGAAGGTCGCGGCCGGACCAACCCGTTGTGTCTTCCTCGAAGTGAAGGCCAGCGCCAATGTTCTCCACGGGACGGCGAAACAGGTGGTTGTCGTACGTCTCAATGAATGTCCCGCTGCCCGGCAAGCTGAACGTGTTCGTGGCCAACATCAGCTCCTCGGCACCGTCGAAGTCCATGTCCACCCAAATCGCAGACCAGGACCATCGATCCGCATCGACCCCGACCTCGGCAGCACGCTCGACCCAGTCGCCACCGGCATTGCGATCAAAAAAGCCAGCGGTCGACATTGGATAGGGGTAAATGTCATCCAGCTCCTGATTGGTCACGAAGATTTCCTCCAGCCCGTCTTGGTCAGGGTCCCCCACAGTGGCAGACATGGAAGACATGACAAAATCAAGCCCCAATGTGCTACCAGACTCCAAAAAGGTCCCATCTCCCACATTGATGTATGCTTCGTTGTGGGCGGGGTCGATGGCCGAACAAAACTCGACTCCGGCGTCATTGATCACGAACAGGTCCAAGAGAGCATCCTCGTTCAAGTGCATCCACACCCCTTGAAAGGATGGTTGCAAGCCATTGGCAATCCCCGATGATGCTGACACATCGATGAAACCACCTTCGTGTTGAGTCAGAAGCACATTCTCACTCATCCAAAAGCTTTGACATGGCAAAGAGTAGATCGAGACCATCACGTCGAGGTCACCATCACCCTCGACATCACAGAATGCCATGCCTGTCGCATTGCGGTCGGTCAAGACGTCCCAACCCCACTCCGCGGTCCTGTCTATAAAGCTTCCTTCCTCATTGATCCACAGTTGACTCATCGACAACTGCGTCGCACCGGAAATCATCGAAATCGTCATGCCAGCGGTAGACAGAAAATCCCGATCCCCGTCGTTATCGATATCCAACCAAAAGAGGGCAATTGGACGGCCCACTGAGGGCGCAATCCCCAAATCCACCTCCTCGAATCCATCCGGTCCACCTTCGAAAAAATCAATCTCACCGGACGCATTGGCGACGGTCAAATCATCCCAACCATCGAGGTTGAAGTCCACCATGCTCAAACCCTGGCCAAGAAAATTGGTGTAAGCCACAATTTCCGGATCCGGATCCAACAGCGTCCATTGGGCACTCGCGAATTGACCGTAGCCCGCACAAAGCATCACCACAATCCAAGCGGATTTCAAGAGAGGTTTCAAACAGAGAGACACGGCTTAGGTAATTTACTGAAACCGGCACCATAGGGATCAGTCAAGCTCAGGGAATCGGTCCACGAATTCGTTTCTGCGGCCGCGAGAGGGCAGGATCTGGTAGATGAAACGGTCGTCGCCATCCTTGATGCGCCGTTTGTCGTCCTTCAGCTCGGTGATCGCATCGATGAAGAGCTTGTCCTTGGACGTGATGTTCATGACACCATTGCGGTATTCGAAGAAGTACCAGTTCTCGTCATCGAGGTGCAGGTAAATCCTGAGTATTCCTGTCGTTCCCGCC
>CALKUW010000224.1 GCA_937996585.1 uncultured Flavobacteriales bacterium | reverse complement strand
GGGGCCCGTGTTCTTGTCTACGGCTACGAGGGCCTCTCCTGATGGTTACGAAGATGCGAGTGGCTGGGGTTGAGTTCCCCGGCATGTTGGTCCCTATCGGTTCGATCCTGGCCTACAGCGGCGCCTCTGCGCCCACGGGCTGGGTTCTGTGCGATGGGTCTGCTATCAGCCGAACCACCTACGCCACGCTGTTCGCCGCTATCGGCACCAGCTTCGGCGCGGGTGACGGCTCGACTACCTTCAACGTGCCCGACCTCCGAGGTCGCGTGCTGGTTGGCAAAGATGACATGGGTGGCTCTGCGGCCTCTCGCGTCACCTCTGGCACCGAAGGTCTCAACGCTGCGAACCTGGCTGCTACGGGCCAGCGGATCGTTGAGGCCGACGGCACCAAGGACCACGGCGTGGTCTTCAACTTCATCATCCGCGCAGACTCCGCTGACTGATGACTACACAGGATGACCTCTTGCTTGCCATCGGTCGCTTAGAGGGAAAGGTGGACAGCATCCTCGCCACGATGCGGGTCCACCAAGATCAGCTCGACAAGCTCGACAGGCGAGTGCGCTCGCTCGAGGGCGGTCGGGCCTGGGCGATGGGCATGGCTGCTGCCGTCTCTGTCATCACTACGTTCGGCATCAAACTCTTCAGCATCTGACATGGCACTTGTCTCCCTCAACTTCTCTCGCGGCGGGATCTCAGGAGAGTCCTTCGGCGCCGTGGTTCAGCCCCGCATGCTCAAGGACGAAAGCGGCGCGATGCAGGTCAACTGCACCGCAGGTAGCGCAACGGTGGTCTTCCAAGGCCGTCTGGGCACGGACTTCTCTTGGATGGACATCACCGATGGCTCCTCCGCTTACCAGATCACCAGTGGCGAATCGAAGATCTTCGATGATCTGCCGCTGGTCCCGTTCGTTCGCACCGGCATCAAGAGTGCTACGAGCTGTACCGCAACCATCCACCTGATGCAGTGACCATGGCTAGAGTCCACACCCTTCTCGACGTAACCACCGTGACGGAGGCTGGCGAGACCGCTGGCACCGCGATCTTCTGTCAGCACATCAAGGACGAGGCTGGCGCCGTCCAGTACAAGATCTCCAACGGCACCTGCGATGAGGTCGAGCTCCAGGGCCGGCTGACCGAGGGCCTCCCCTGGGTCGAGATCGCGACCTCTGGCTCCCTCAACGCCTCTGGCACCAGCGAGGTGCTTCAGACCGGGGTGGCCGTCATGCCGCAGATGCGGGCTGTGATGAAGAACGGGGCCAGCGCCACTGTGAAGGTGGCCTTCATGGAGTGACCGATGCCCAAGGGTCTCTACGCCAACATCCACGCGAAGCGCAAGCGCATTGCTGCCGGCAGCGGTGAGCGCATGCGGAAACCCGGTGCCCCTGGTGCCCCCACTGCTGCCGCCTTCCGCGAATCGGAGAAGACCGTGAAGAAGAAGTCCAAGAAGAAGAAGGGCATGAAGCGCCGGGGCCTCTCTGTGCGGGGCGGCTACTGATGGATCTGAACAAGATCCTCGAGTCCCTGCACGGGGCGCTGGCGCAAGACCTGCTCGAAAAGGTCCAGAGCGGCGAGGCGACCGCTGCTGACCTGTCGGTGGCGCGTCAGTTCCTGAAGGACAACGGCATCGACAGCCTGGCCTTCGCTGACGCCCCCATCACCAACCTCGCCACCGTCCTTCCCTTCGAAACCCCTGACGAGCCTGTGGCTCAAGCTGAGTAACCATGTCCCACCAACGTGGCCACACTGACACTCCCGCCCGCAACGCTTCGGCGCCCCGTCGGGACCAGAAGCAGCGCCGATCCAAGCGCCGCAGCTCCTCCCGCCCGACGCGCTCGAGCGGCTCCAAGGCCAGCCGCAGCAAGCGGTCTGAGCTCAAGATCAAGATCCAAGAGATCAAGTGACCCAGGTAGACCCCCGGCTCCATGGCCCGTCGGGGTTCAAGAACTTCCTCTACCTGGCCTGGGCGGCGCTGGGGCTGCCTGAGCCCACCACGGTCCAGTACGACATCGCGGACTACCTCGCCGGCGGACCTCGGCGCACGGTGATCCAGGCCTTCCGAGGGGTGGGCAAGAGCTACATCACCTCGGCCTATGTGGTCTGGCGGCTCCTGCTGGACCCCTCGCTGAACTTCCTCGTCATCAGTGCCTCCAAGAACCGGAGTGATGACTTCAGCACCTTCACCCTGCGCCTGATCGAGGAGATGGGTGTCCTGACGGCGCACATGCGCCCCAAGGAGAACCAGAGGAACTCGAAGGTGGCCTTCGATGTCGGGCCGGCACCGCCGTCCCACAGCCCCTCGGTGACCTCCAAGGGCGTCTACAGCTCGATCACCGGGGCCCGCGCCAGCGAGATCATCTGTGACGATGTGGCCTCCTGGGCCAACAGCCAGACCCAGATGATGCGGGACAAGCTGGCTGCTGCCACCCAGGAGTACGAGGCGATCCTGAAGCCCGGTGGGCGCATCATCTACCTCGGCACGCCCCAGACGGAGCAGGACATCCTGAGGGAGCTACCGGCCCGTGGATTCGAGACGCGCATCTGGCCCGCTAGGGTGCCCTCTGAGCGCCAACGGGTCGGATACGGGTCCATGCTCGCACCGATGGTTGCGTCGCTCACAGAGCCTCCTGGGACCCCTACAGACCCAGCACGGTTCGACACCGACGATCTGCTGGAGCGGGAGCTCGCCTACGGGCGCTCCATGTTCAACCTGCAGTTCATGCTCGACCAGAGCATGTCGGATCTCGACCGCTACCCGCTGAAGATCAACGACCTGCAGGTGGCCGACCTCGACAGCGACAAGTGCTGGGAGAAGTACGTCTGGTGCAACGACCCGGAGAAGGTCATCAACGACCTCCCGTGCGTCGGTTTCAACGGCGACCGCTACTACAGGCCGATGGCCACCGACGGGGAGCTGGTGCCCTACGAGACAAAAGTGATGGCTGTAGACCCCTCTGGCAAGGGTGCCGACGAGACCGCAGTGGCCGTCACGGGCTCCTACGCAGGGCAGGCGTTCGTCCTCTGCTGCAAAGGCATCAAAGGCGGCTTCGGGGACGAGGTGCTCGAGGAGATCGCCAGGACAGCCAAGCAGTACAAGGTGAACCGGATCCTCGTTGAGGAGAACCTCGGCCAGGGGATGTTCAAAAGCCTGCTCCAGCCAGTGCTGGCCAAGGTCGGCTATGCCTGCGGAGTGGACCTAGTGCGGCACCACATCCAGAAAGAGCGCAGGATCTGCGACACCATCGAGCCCCTGAGCTCCTCGAGGCGACTTGTGTTCGACAGGTCAGTGGTGCAGCAGGACTACGACAGTGTCCAGAGCATGCCGGCGGACCAGCAGCGGTCCTACATGCTTATGCACCAGTTCTCTCGCATCACCCGCGACAGAGGTGCCCTGAGGCACGATGACCGCCTCGACGCCCTCTCCATGGCGCTTGGTTTCCACGCTGACGCTATGGCTCGAGACCGTGACCGAGAGATGCGTGAGGTCCGAGAGGAAAGACACAACCGACTCCTCGAGGAGTTCCTGAAGCCTGGTGCCAAAGGCGTGACCATCGGACACCGACCAAGACAATCCTCATGGCTTTCCTGAGCATGCCTTGCCCCTACTGTGAGCAGTCGCAGACCCAGGTCATCGAGGCCCTCTGGGATGACCACTACAAGACGGTAAGACGCTACCGAGTGTGCCCGAAATGCAACTACAAGTGGTCCACCGTAGAGATCGACCACGACCAAGCTCGGAACCTTGAAAGGCAGTCTCTTCCCTCATGGAGGGAGGAGAAGACCTAGGGGGAACAAAAGCCCCTTAAGTGGCAGAAGCCCTCTTAAGCCACCAATGAATGAATGATGCCCCTAATGCCATTCCTCGGGAGAGGTGGTAGTAGCGGTATCGGTCACCATTGCCACCTAAGTACCTAAGCACCCTAAGCCCCTCATGCACATCGACACCGAGGCCCTAGCTGCCTTGGCCGGCCTGGAGCCGATGCCGAGACAGCCTCTCGCCATCAACCCCTGCCCTGAGGGCTACCAGCTCAAGCTGGTCGGAGGCAACCTTGTGTGCGTCCTCGAGGGAGCCGAGGAGCTCGATGTCCGTCAGGCCCAGCAGATGACGGCAGCAGGCCGAGGGCGCCTCAGTGCCTCTTACTCCCGGAGTATCCCCCCGGCTGCAACGGCCCAGCTAGTGTCCGGGGGTGCTCCTCAGTCCGGAGGTGGCGGCTGATGGGCGAGTGGCTTGTGGTCCACTGGTGCGACATCGTGGGTGTCGATGACCCTTGGATCACTGGTGCCGAGGCGGAGGCCCTCCAGCCTGCCCGGATGATCACCGCTGGGTGGCTGGTGAAGGACACCGAGGAGTTCTTGGTGATCGCAAGCACCCTCGAGGATGCCGAGGACCCCCAGCTCGGCAACGTCAACTGCATCCCCAAAGGGGTCATCAGCAAGATCGAGTCAGCCAGAGGGGGCCTGTAGTGGCCATCAAGTACAGAGGCGAGACCTTCAGTGGCTACAACAAGCCCAAGGCCACGCCGAGTCACCCCAGCAAGTCCCACGCGGTGCTCGCGAAGGTGGGCAAGGTGATCAAGCTGATCCGCTTTGGCCAGAAGGGCGCCAAGGGCTCGCCTAAGGGCACTAAGCGCAACAAGGCCTGGAGGGCCCGACACGCCAAGAACATCGCCAGAGGGAAGCTCTCAGCGGCCTACTGGGCAGCCAAGGTCAAGTGGTGAGCCTGAGCGGGCCTGTGTGCCGCGCAAGGGGCCAGATGAGTCAGAGGTCGTACTGAGGCCGCAATGGCTCCAGAGGGCCGCAGAGGGCGCCTGAGGGCAAAGGTGCGGCTAGTTGGTGCAAAAATGTGAGCGCCAGTACGTTATGCGTAGTCGCCGCGTCCCCCCGGTGCCCCCCTTGCCTCGCGCATCGGGGGATGTTCGGGTCGTGTTCGGTGCCACCCCGCCCCCTATCGTCGCCCGATGCGCCCCGATGCGAGGCCTCGAGGCCCTGGACCGGCCCTGGCGGCCCCTAGAACGGGGGTCCAGGGGGTGCAGGGGTTGCATTGGCAGTCCAACCGGGGGCCCTGGGGGTGCCTCGAGGGGGCCGGGGGCAGCTCGAGGGGCCAGGGCTCGAGGGTGCCCGCATCGGTGGCATATACCCTGTGCGTTTTCGGGGCCACCGATGGCCACCCTCGAGGCACCGATGGCCACCCTCGAGCTCCCGCGCCACCCTGGCCACCCTCGAGCCCCCGCGCCACCGATGGCCACAAAG
>CALKUW010000223.1 GCA_937996585.1 uncultured Flavobacteriales bacterium | reverse complement strand
ACGTTCCACTCAAGGTGGGCGTGGAATGTCGCGGGCTGGGGCAACTCCCGGTGCTGGCGGATCAAGCTCCATTTGATGGCATCTGCCGTTTCCGTGCGGGACAAGGGACGCGATTCCATGCATTGCAGGGAGAGCTCGAGGAAGGCGTCACCATCGCGCCGGATGCGGGATTGCGTGTAGCGGTAGGCCATCAGCTGGCGGTGGGCCGCGGCTCCATGCGTGACCAGGAGGTAACCTTCATTCACGTGCAGAGGCTGTACGCCGATGGGCGTGAATTCAATGCGCGAGTCGATGAGGTCGTAAAGGGATTTCCCCTCCTCCATGGTCTCCGTGAGGTGGGGGAGTGAGCGCTGGATGAGTTCCTCGAGGTAATCTGCTATGACGCTTTCACCTTCCGGTTTCCCCCGCTTCAGTTGAAAGCTGGAGAAATCGAAGCCCTCCACCTGTCCTTTTTCCCGTCCCTGCTCCAAACCCTTCCTGATCTGGGTCAGTTCCCGGTGTTGCCGGATCACATCTGCGAGCGCAGGATACAGTTTGGTGCCGCGCAATTCCGCCTTGACCTTCTGGAGCCACGCCAGGAGCATGTACTCCTTGTATTCTGCGTCCAGCAGGCCCTCCGTCAACCAGCTTCCTGACTGTTCCAGCCGGGGATTTGATTGGTGTGAAGAAGGTAAATTGTTCGACATATCTATTAATTTACTCGATTAACACGAAAAAGTCAATAACCAAGTGCTGGGGCTTTCATTTCTCGGTATTATTTGGTAACATTTGCTTAACATTAGACGTAAGGCGTCCCATGTTGAAGCAAGTCACCTCCATCCTCTTCGCGATGTTCCTGCTGAATCCAGCGGGCGCACAGGAGGTGGATTGGTCCTTTGGCACGGATCCTTCCCTTTGGCTGTCGGGTTGGCGAAATGCCGAGTTGGCCGCCCAGTTCCACCCTGAGATGAGTGTGGTTGCCGGGGTGGGCTTCATGTCAGCCGAAGCAGGGAATGGTTCGGTGCTGTCCCGGCCGCGGCCCTTGGGTTTCAACCGCGCCCGCATGTTCAACGTTGGACTGCGTTTTCATCCCAATCCCCAGGACGGCCGGAAGGTTCAGGCCTTGGTCGGCTTGGAGTACGACGTGGAGGCCTATGACGTGCAGGTGTCCAATGTTTGGGGGGACGACGCATCACCGGTTTCAGGTGTGGCGCAATACATGCGGAGTGACCTGCGGATGTTGGTCGGTGCGCGGACGCAGCTTCTGCCCTCCATTACCCTCGCTGCCCACGTGGGATTGGGTTACGCCTTCGAATCGAGCAACGATTGGATCGGTTCTGATTCCCGCGAGGGCATGCCCTCGGCGCCCCGCATGTTCGGGGTGGAGCTGATGTGGTGGCCTTGAGCCTTGAGAGCTCAGGCCCGTCCCAGCTCTTTCAGCTGATGCAGGTGCAGGCCGACTGCCCCTGCAAATGATGTCTCCGACCGGTAAGGCAGTCCGAATTCCTCTGCCGTCTCCCTCACGATGGGCGCCAATTTCGCGTAGTGCACGTGGCAGATGTGGGGGAAGAGGTGGTGCTCGATCTGGTGGTTCAATCCACCGCTGTACCAGGTCAGCAGTTTTGACTTGGTGCCGAAGTTGCAGGTGGTCTTGAGCTGGTGGCTCATGGGGTCATCCTCCATGATGGCGCCTTTCTCTGCCGGTACATAATCGTGGTCCTCCATCACGTGTGCCGGTTGGAAGACCAAGGCGAGCGTCAATCCGCCGATGAAGTGCATCAGCAGCCATCCCGCGATGATCTGCCCGGCGCCGAGCCCGCTGAACATGAGCGGAAGCCCCAGTACGATGGGGTAGTAGGCCACCTTGGCCAAGGTGATCCGCATGAAGAGGTTGTTGTAGGATTTGCCCATGCGCTTGAGCAAGCCCAACCGGTGATAGCGGTTCAATGCGACGTAATCCTTGAAGGTCACCCAGATGAGCGTCATAAGGCCGTAGAAGAACCAGGCGTAGAGGTGCTGGAAACGGTGCCAGGGCTTCAGCGGCTTCAGGGGGCTGAACCGAAGTAAGGGGCCGGGATTGATGTCTTCGTCCAGGCCGTCGATGTTGGTGAAGGTGTGGTGCAGCACGTTGTGCTGGATCTGCCACATTTCGCTATTGCCGCCCACCAGTTCAAGGACGCCCCCGATCAGGCGGTTGACCCATTTCTTCTCGCTGTAGGCACCGTGGTTGCCATCGTGCATGACCGCCATGCCGATGCCGGCCAGGGCGAGCCCCATGACCACTTCGGCTGCCCAGAACATCCAGCCGCCCTGGGTGATGCCGGATGAGATCAACGCGACGGGGCCGAGGTAGAGCGAAATCAGCAGGAAGGTCTTGAAGACCATGGCGCCATTCGCCTTCTTGGTCAGCCCATTCTCCTTGAAGTAGGCATCTACGCGTTGGCGGAGGGTCTTGGCAAATCCGGTGGTGTCGCGGCCGAAGCGGACGGTGGGCAGTTCAATGGGCGCTTGCGTCATGAGGGTCGAAGATAGTTCTTGAGGCACCTTGCCCCGGGTTTTTACGCCAAGTGGTCCACCGGGGGGTGTGGATGGGGTCAGCCCGGAATCTTCCGGACGCGGAGTGCTCCGGGGGTCACTTCCAGGTATTCATCGTCGGCGATCCACTCGAGGTATTCCTCCAGGGACAGCTTTTTGGCGGGAGCGATCCTCAAGCCTTTGTCACTGCCGGAAGCCCGCATGTTGGTGAGTTTCTTGCCCTTGATGAGGTTGAGTTCCATGTCGTTGTCGCGGGCGCATTCACCGACGACCTGGCCTTTGTAGATGTCCTCTCCCGGATCGATGAAGAAGGTGCCGCGGTCCTGCAGCCTGTCAATCTCGAAGGCGCGGGCCTGCCCGGTCTCCAGGCTCACGAGGGAACCGCTCTGGCGGGTGTCGAGGTCGCCTGCGTACGGTGCGTACTCATCGAAACGGTGGGTCATCACCGCTTCACCCTGCGTGGCGGTGAGGATCTGGTTGCGCAGGCCGATGAGTCCGCGGGAAGGAATGCGGAATTCCATGTGTTGGATGTCCCCCTTGGCCTCCATCACCTGTAGCATGCCCTTGCGCATCATCACGAGCTCGGTGGCCTTGCCGGAATTGGCTTCCGGGACATCGATGACGAGGTGTTCGAACGGCTCGTGGCGGGCCTCTTCCACCTCCTTGAAGATGACCTTGGGCTTGCCGACCTGGAGCTCATAGCCTTCGCGGCGCATGGTCTCGATGAGGACGGACAGGTGCAGGATGCCACGCCCGTAGACGTTCCATTTGTCCTCGCTGTCGGTGGGCTCGACCCGAAGCGCGAGGTTCTTCTGCAGCTCGTTTTCAAGGCGCTCGCGGATGTGGCGGCTGGTCAGGTATTCTCCGTCCTTGCCGAGGAAGGGGGAGGTGTTGATGGTGAACAGCAAGCTCATGGTGGGCTCGTCGACAGCGATGCGCTCCATGGCTTCGGGTTGCTCGAGGTCGGACAAAGTGTCGCCGATTTCGAAATCCTCGATTCCGGTGATGGCACAGAGGTCGCCCGAACGGACATGATCGACCTTCTCCTTGCCGAGTCCGCTGAAGACGAACAGCTCCTTGGCGCGCACCTTCCGCTGGCCATCCGCAGCGCAGAGCATGTAGTCCTGGTTGGCATGCAGGTCGCCCCGGAACAGGCGCCCGATGGCAATCCGGCCGGTGAAACGGCTGAAGTCCAACGAGGTGATCTGCAGTTGCGGTGGACCCTCCACGTAAGGGGCTTCCGGCACGCTTTCGAGGATGGTGTCCATGAGGAAGGACATGTCGCCGGTCGGGCTCTGCCAATCCGGCCCCATCCAGCCCATCTTGGCCGAACCGTAGACGGTGGCGAAGTCGAGCTGCTCTTCGGTGGCGCCGAGGTTGAACATCAGGTCGAATACCTGCTCTTGCACCAGGTCGGGCGTGCAATTCTCCTTGTCGACCTTGTTTACCACCACGATGGGGATGAGGCCGAGTTCCAATGCCTTGCCCAGGACGAAACGCGTCTGGGGCATGGGACCCTCGAAGGCGTCGACCAGAAGGAGCACGGCGTCCGCCATCTTGAGCACACGCTCCACCTCACCGCCGAAATCGGCGTGGCCGGGGGTGTCGATCAGGTTGATCTTGACGTCCTTGTAGTTGGCCGCCACGTTCTTGGACAGGATGGTGATGCCACGTTCCCGCTCGAGGTCGTTGTTGTCGAGGATGAGGTCGCCGGTCGCCTTGCGGGGGTCGATGACGTTGCAGTGGTGGATGATCTTGTCGACCAGGGTGGTTTTGCCGTGGTCGACGTGCGCGATGATCGCGACGTTGCGGAGTCCGCTCATGGGGAGGGGTCGGATTTGACGGCGCGAAATTCGCCCACGGAATCCATGCAGCCTGCACATTGGGCCTGAATTGTCAGGAGAATGTTGTGTGTGGTGCCCGTTCATTCCTTTTGGCGGGAGGAACCGGGGTGTTGCCCCTACCTTCGACCCTGATGATTCGCGTGCGCAACATCGGTGCCTGGTTGTGCCTGCTCCTGTGGGGCGGGGTACATGCCCTGCAGCTGGAACACGCGGTAGCCCACCATGTGGCGGATGTCGGACATGGGGTGCATTGTGCACACCATCACGCTCCGCTGGCAACGCTTCCCTGGGATTCGGAAACCCCTGTCGTCAAGGAATCCCAGGAATGTCCCTTGTGCGATTGGACGGGGGTGCCTGCGATGGGTTCCCTGTCGAACGGCGATGCGGGCGATGCCATCGCCTGGCCCGTCCGACCCACCCTCGGCGCCATCGATTCCGGATGGGCGGGTGTGTCCCTTTGGGCTGGCCTCGGTTGGCGGGGGCCGCCGGTGACGGACTTCAGCTGAACTCCGTTCCACCCCCCAACTCCATTTCATGACCCCATCCACCGAGGCGGGGAGCATGCCGTTGTGGTGTGACCGGTCTTTCCCGTCCCGTCTGGCGTTGATCATCCTATCTGGAGTCCTGCTCCTTGGAGGTTCTGCCGCGCTTTTGGGTCAGGCCCCGGTTACCATCGACGGTCATGTCTTCCATGCCGAAGGACATTCTCCCTGCGGGGACGCGCTCATCCA